>NZ_JBFTHS010000001.1:0-233232 GCF_056394365.1 Lysinibacillus sp. 10T31 | reverse complement strand
AAGCAAACAAATTTCGAAGAAGTATCACCAGAAGAACTAACAGAATCATTAAACTATATCAACAACCGACCAAGAAAATGTCTTGGTTGGAAAACTGCAAACGAGGCTTTTAATGAGCAATTGTTGCACTTAATTTGACAAATCATCTTATAAAATTAGCTTTGCTACCTTATTTTATTAATTTCAAAATAAAAATGAGGGGTTGGCATAAATGGCTTATAAGAAGGCTTCAGTTATCTTACCAAAAGAGCTTTTATTAGAAATCCAAAAATATGTTCAAGGTGAAACGATTTACATTCCTAAAATAGAAAACACTTATTTAGAGTGGGGTGCTCGTTCAGGCACAAAGAAATATATTGAGGACAGAAATAAGTCTATAAAAGAAGCGTTTACGAATGAAGCTTCAATTGAACAATTATCTACGGAGTATCATTTAGCGGTAGAAACGATTAAAAAAATTGTATATACGAAGTAATTTTTAAAGCACTAGCAGTGGATATGTTAGTGTTTTTCATATGTCTAAAACGTTTCTTAATTAAACTAGGCATATTCTTTCTACTACAAATCTTGTTCAATATAGTTAAAGGGAGGGGTTTTTTATGATTGCAGGGCAAGGTGTATTTTTAAGACCAATTACAGAAAAAGATGTTGATAGTATCTACAAGTGCTTTCAAGATGAAGAAATTATGTATATGACGGGTACACGTAACATTTTAACGAAGGATCAGATTAGAGAGGCTTTGATTCGATTTAGCGAAGATTCCACACGCCATGATTTTGCTATTTGTTTAGTAGAAAATAGCCAAATTATCGGTGATTTAACCATTATGGAAATAGATTTAGACAATAAAAAAGCAATATTTCGCATAGCTTTACATAGTATAGAAGATTGCGGCAAGGGATATGGGGCAGAGGCAGTTCAGCTTGTTCAAAAATTTACGTTCGAGGAGCTTCAGCTTAATCGCCTAGAGTTACAAGTTTTTTCTCATAATATTCGGGGAATCAAATCGTACGAAAAGGTAGGCTTCAAAAAGGAAGGAACTTTAAGGCAATCCTTATATATGAACGGTAAGTATTCTGATGAAATAATTATGAGTATTTTACATGATGAATATATGGAATTAAAAAAGAGCCATTAGTATGTAGGCCCATGGTATGGCGGTATCTTGCTGTCATTGAATGGAGGAACAACTATGTTTTTATTTATAATCTAGATAAGCTATTTCTTTTATTTAGGTAAAGGGAAATTCAATGAAAATTTAATAAT
This sequence comes from Lysinibacillus sp. 10T31, assembly GCF_056394365.1. NCBI lineage: Bacteria > Bacillati > Bacillota > Bacilli > Caryophanales > Bacillaceae > Lysinibacillus > Lysinibacillus sp. 10T31. The sequence continues at coordinate 231,965 of NZ_JBFTHS010000001.1, read as the reverse complement.
AAATGGCTCATCACCAAAAGTTGTGTATGACATTTGTATAGCGTATGCCACAAATATAAGTTGATTGGAGTGGAGGCTGGGCGACTCCTTGGGGATTAGCGATAGAGGAACGAAGGCTAAAACCATCACATCCTGTGATAACGCCTTCGTGACCAACATCCTGTTGGCCCAAGCGGCTCATCGGACGCCCCCAGGAAGCTCTGCTCTGCGCGAAAGCGAAGCGTCAGCGGCAAATGTTTTATCTGTGCGAAAGCGAAGCGGCAGCAACAAATGTTTTATCTGTGCGAAAGCGAAGCGTCAGCGGCAAATGTTTTATCTGTGCGAAAGCGAAGCGGCAGCAACAAATGTTTTATCTGTGCGAAAGCGAAGCGGCAGCAACAAATGTTTTCTGTAGCGAAAGCAAAGCGGCAGCAACAAATGTTTTCTGTAGCGAAAGCAAAGCGGCAGCAACAAATGTTTTATCTGCGCGAAAGCGAAGCGTCAGCGGCAAAGCGCCCAGTCGGAACGGAAATCAACCATACGTTGTGAAGATGTTACTAATAAATGGAAAATGTGGTATGCTATTAAAATAAATCATTGTTAAAGGGGGCGGTCATTATGACAAACAAAACTTTTTTTATCTTTAAATACTGGGGGATAACGCCTAATTAACAAATGATATAAAGCGTTTCCCTGAATTCGGAAGGGGAAAATAATATGAATAAAGATTCTGTGAAGATTGTAGAAGTTAATGCAGAGAATTGGTATGAGTGTAGTCTATTAGAAATTTCAAAAGAACAAAGAGATTATATTGAACCAAACGCTATTTCAATAGCACAATCAAAGTTTGAGCCAACATTAAGACCATACGTTATTTATTTTGAAGAGAAAGTAGTAGGTTTTTTAATGTTTAATTCTGTCAAAGAAGAGCTTGATGGCTATTGGATTTATCGAATTATGATAGATAAGCATTTTCAAGGTAAAGGTATAGGGAAAGCAGCTACTAAGCTAATGATTTTAGAAATAGCTAAATTGCCAAATGCGCAAAAAATTATAGTAGGTTACCACCCAGAAAATAAAGGTGCACATAATTTATATAGAAGTTTGGGGTTTGAAGATCGTGGTAATCGCTTTGGTAAAGAGATGGCTGTCATCAAACATTTAAATGAATAATATTCAATAGGGCCAATTCAAGGTCCCTTTTGCTTGGCTTATGAAAGATAGAAATTAAACAGCTAACCCCCTTCCGATTAGTGTATTGAAAGGGGGTAACTTTATTTATAGCGCCTTTAAGGAACTTGCTTCTGAGAAAATTGTATGTGTTTTTTTCTTCATAAATATAAAAATGAGCAATGCGGTAATACCTTCTGCGACAGGGAATGTCCACCAAATAGCTTGTGGGCCAAGTAATTTAGGCAATAATACGAGAGCAGGGATAAATAATATAATACTACGAAGTAACATAATAGTTGTTGCAAGACGTATTTTTTCAATGGATTGGAAGAATTCTGCAAATACCATGTTTACTCCAAGGAATACATACCCAATTGCAAAGTGTACAAAGCCTTGTGCTGCCATATTGCGAATTTCAAATGTACTATCACCGAATAATGCTATTAGCTGAGAAGGGAATAACGTAGCAATTATGACAGTAGTTAAACCCAGAATTAATGCAGTGGCTATACCGATTTTCAATAACGCTGTTAATCTCTCTATTAATCTTGCGCCGTGGTGATAACTAACGAGGGGTTGCAGGGCCATGCCGATACCAAGGAATACTGTTAATAGTACGGTATGAATATAGTTAATCATCGCGTAGGCGGTCACTCCATCTGAGCCCAAATAGTGTAAAAATGTCACATTATATAAAATAACCATAACAGCGACGGAGGCTTCAACGATAAAGCTTGGGAGCCCAATAGCGAATATTTTTTTTAGATCAGATAGGCTGATAAAATTACGCACAAATTTTAATTCGGATTGCTTTCGGAAGAAATGTAGGCAAAGCACCGACATACCGATTATTGTGGAAAGTGCTGTAGCCAGGGCACAGCCAGTTACGCCGTAATTGAGCACGAAAATAAAGATGTAGTTTAAAATAATGTTTAACACAGAAGTAGTGATTAAGCCCATCATCGCAAGCTTTGGATTGCCATCATTTCGAATAAAAATACTTAGTAAGTTTTCAATTGTATAGAAAACGCCGAAAATTAAAATGACATGTAAGTACTCTTGGACAAAAGGAAAGGTAGCATCACTTGCGCCGAATATATAGGAGATTTCCTTTAAATTTAATAAAAGTATTAGAATCAGTGTCATAACGACAACGATCATGGTTGTAAATGCTAATGTAAAGAGCTGGTTCGCCTTTTTTTTATTGCCCTCACCGAGAGAGATTGAAAATAGTGTTGCCCCACCCATACCAATCCAAAGGGAAATAGATAGTAAAATCGAGAAAATTGGTACAGCGATATTTACGCCTGCTAAAGCGGTTGGCCCAACTCCGTGACTAACGAAAATACCATCCACTAAAATATTAACGGACATCAGCAACATACCAATCATAGCCGGGAATAAGTATGATAAAAACAAGGGCTTCAGTGGTCTTGTTTCAATTGGATTAAGGGTAGTCATGAGCATGTACCTCCTTTACCATCACCTTTTCGCCTTGGACATCTAGCTCACCGTTAAAGGCGAATCCAAATTTTTTATATAGCTGAATAGCTACAATATTGTTGTCATAAACGCTTAAATATATATTTTGACAGCTGTATTTAGCTACTAAATAATTTATAAGCTGCTGTAAAAAGTATTTTCCTAATCCTTTGTGCTGATAGCACTCATCAATGAAATAGCGATCTAACCAAACACGTTGTGTATTGTCCTCATGTGGGAACACACCATACATAGCGAAGCCGACTGCAATATCTTCCCTATACAATCCAACAGGAATAAAGCGTTCATCTATTGCTGCCTCCGCTAAGCATTGCGTTGTACTTTCAATAAAATCTTGCTGATTTTCTGCAATACGTAATGCCAATATTTCTTCTTTGTTTAAAGCTGTAATGTCACGAATTTCCGTGAACATAATGTCAAAACCTTTCTATTTTTAATTTCTTTCAGCCGATTCCGGACATAATTATGCAGTGGCATAATTGATTGTGATTAGCTACAATCTAATGTATATAGTAACTATATAGTCAAGAAGGGAAACTTAAAAATGTTTAACAAAAATGTAAAATATTTTACAACTGGTGAGTTCGCTAAAATTTGTAAGGTTAATAAACAAACGTTAATTTATTACGATCAAATCGGTTTACTATCACCAATTATGAAGGATAGTAAAGACTATCGTTATTATTCCATTGCACAATATGATTTTTTCAGTGTGATAGAGCTATTAAAGGCGGTAGGCATGTCTTTAAAGGATATTCAAAAATATATGGCAGAAAAATCACCTGAAAATTTCTTAGACTTAATGTATCAGCAAAAGGAAATTGTAGCGAAAAAACGTCGAGAGCTGGAGATGATTGAAAGCATCATTGATGTAAAAATCGATTTAACAGAGGAATCCTTACACCTTGATTTTAACAGCATTACGATTGAGCATCTGCCAGTGGCCACATTGTATTTAAGTAAAAATATCGAAGATTCAACGGAAGAACAGTTTACGAAGGCTGTTTCAGATTTTATAGATGAATTAGATCGTTTCCAATTAGACACAGGTTATCCCATTGGAGGGATTACAAGAAGAGAGCAAGTATTAGCTGGAAACTTTGATAATTATAGTTTCTTGTATATAGAGCAGCCACACCTACGAGAAGGTCATCCTTATTTTGAGGCGATTGAAGGGGATTTTATTGTAGGATACCATGTAGGAAATTCCACTACACTTGGTGAATCTTACGAGCGATTATTTAAGGTCATGCGAGAAAAAGGTTTTGAATTAGGGGAATACGTATATGAGGAATATATTTATGACGCCGTTATTAAAAATCGTGAAGAGGATTATGTAACGAAAATTATGATAGAAATTAAAAAAGGTTGTTGATAAGTAAATTATCACTTTATAGTGACATTCAAATGTATATCTTTAAATAGTGATACTGAAAAAGGTCTAGGAAATAAAAATAGTAAGGTAATTTATCATGTATTTTAAGCTTTGAAGGAAGTAAAATATTAGCATTTTAACATAAATTAAGCCTAGTTCTAATAAGTAAATGATTTCATGACGATACAAAAGAAAGATGAGCGAGGAGATTTTATGAATTTAAAGTAGAACGTAACACATGATTAAATATGATGAGAGCATGATTCGTTAAACAACTGAGCGATACCACTTAATATCGACTATCGTTAATGGAACAGTATTTGCACTACTAAAGCCCAATTATTCGACTATTTTCTTAACACGGAGGGATCGTCATGCAAAAATGGGTTGAACGATGGACGCAATTAATAAAACAGTTTGAACAGCAAGGAGCTTGGGTGCATCCGCTTGAGATAGCACCTGTAGCTACCGAACAAGAGCTATCAATAGTAGAGGAGCGACTTGGCGTTCGTATTCCTTCTGAGTTACGTATTTTATTACTACATTGTTCGCGACAAGTGGGGATGTATTGGTCTTTGCCAGATGAGGCCTTACTCCCTATTGAACTAGAAGAGACGCCATCAGGTGATTTTGGTTGGAGCTTGGAAGAGCTTGAATTCCCTGATTTCGGCGGTGACGGTGAAAATCTAGATGAACAACTATATTTACAGTTTCACACGGCTAACAACGGTGATGCACTTCTTATTAGAATTGAGGATGGTTCCGTTTGGTATTGGAGTCATGAGGAAGATGAGTTCGACCTACTTGCTGGGAGTTTTAAAATCTATACTGAACGAGCCACAGCTTTAGGTTGTATAGGTGCAGATTGTGGCCAGCATCGACAGTTTTGTAGTGAGGATGGTCTGGATTTGAGACTGACTAGCTCTGAAATATGGTTGAATTGGCTAGAACAATATTTCACACTAACTCTGAAGCAAGCAATGTCTACCTTAGAATCCTTATTAATATATGTATCGATGCATGGAGTGAAAGATAGAGTTCCGGAAGCATTTGCACAGTTTGATTCTAGTACGGTGTTTTATGCTCTTCGCAATAAAATTGAACAATCGCAGCCACCAGCAAATAAAGAAGCATGGAGTGAAGTGCTAGCAAAGGTTTGTGCGGTGAAGGCAAGTGATTGGGTAAGGACGCTTTGGAGTGACAAAAATGATATTCCTAGCCGGATTCGAGATTATTTAACAGCAAATTGTCTACCAGCAGAAGAAGGTTTATCACTTGTTCTTCAAGATATCGAGAAAAAGACGATTGATTCCTATACAGCTTTACACCGACTACGTCATTTCCATAATCCGAAAACTATAGCTTGGATGAAGTCTTATGTTTCATTTCCGATAGATGGATGGTCTACACTTTTTGCAGAATCACAGCCAAGTGCAGAGATGTTATTTGAATGGTTGAGTGGCAGTGAAGTGGAAAGGCTTACAGCGATACGGGCGGTATGGCAAATGATGCAGCAAGAAATCGCGCCAACAACATGTGTAGATAAAGACAATTGGAGACAATTGCTTGCTTTTTGGAAGGAAAACGAAATACTACGAAAAAATAAGCAGCTGTTTAGCCAAGCTCTTGCAGGCTTAGATAGTTGGTGAATAAAAGGGGAGAGAAGATTGAACTATTTCACTATATTTGCATCTAAGAACAACATTGATGATATTGAAGTGAAAATTTCTGATGTTTTTGCAAAAGGCTTTGCTATCGATAACAATGACAATGAGTATGTAATAAAATCCAAGGGGCTGTTTAAAAAATATAAATTAATAATTAGAGTCATGTCTGAAGATACGAATCCAGATTATTTTGCTAATAATATCCCTGGGATGATGGGGTATTACGACAATTTTCCTTTTGAAGATGACAATTTAAAAGAATTAGTTTTGACTCAAATATCTGTTTTAAATACAGTGATTGCAATCGAATCAGAAAAAGAGATAAATGATGAACAGATGCAGTTATTTACGAACCTGCTATCAAATATAGGGGGGATTGGCTTTTTACCGAATGGCACTTTACTAGACGATGAAGGGATCGTTATTGTTTATCCTGACGGGCAATCAGGACCATCTGACTTTAGACCACACGCTTGTACACGAAAGGTAAGGGGACAAGAGGTGTCATCAGAAGAAGGCGAACAAAGAAAAAATAAAACGATAGCATATTTAAAAGAGAAAGCTATTCCTTATACAGCTTCCCTTCCTCAACTCCCAACAATAGAGGCTTGTCAGTTTAAAACCCAAGAAGACATTGCTAGAAGAGCTGTAGCCTTGTTAATTGTCATTCAATTTGCCTGTGATGTGGCGCAAGGTGGAAATGTAGAAGAATCGCGAGACTTTTTCATCAATATGTTACGCACCTATAAAGTGGAAGACTATCTAACTAGCAATGAAAGAGACTTTTTACATACGTCAGAACCAAATGGGCAAGAAGCCATTAATATTTCTTGGCAATACGAGGCTTATTGGACGCTTATTTGGGCACTCGGATTTGTTGAGAAGCTCGATTTTCCTGATGAAGTATGCGATTGCGAGTATGCCATTCAAGTTGTTTCTAACTGCGAAACGTTTGAACAATTTTATCTTCAAACTGCTCTGCGTGGTCAGGAAGAGATATTGGATGAAGCCGACAAGATTTACAGATACCATTGGGCTTGTGTAGATAGTCGGATAAAAGACCAAGCGGCTCCGGCCGGGATGAATGAAAGCATCGTTATGGAAAGACGAAGAGGATTGTTCTGGATGATAGGGCATCGCAATGAAGAATGGGATACAATTTCGATGGATACTTGAACATAAAAGAAAAATAGCAAACTAGAAGTAGAAACTAGTTTGCTATTTTAACAATATTATTTAATATAATTCGGCTTACTTACCTTATCAATCAGCAGAAGGCCATCATATTGATCCCGTGGAACAAGACTTTCCTGAATTACTCCCCAGCTATATGATAAACGTGGCTCAAACATCCATGAGTTTCCTCGCTCATTTTGACGGTTTCGCATGTCGATAAATGTGTACGGTTTATTTGAAGATGAAACAATATCCTCGATTGATCCTTTCACTGGCGGTAAAACGGACATAGGCTCACCCATATTGTTTGCTGTTTCCCCACTAGCCATATAAAGACCAAGTACATAACTATATTTCTTGTAGATATCTGGTAGACGTTCACCCATCAATTTTACCGGAAAAGGAGAACCCATTACTTCGGATTGTGCTTTACGAATATGGTCATTATGCGCCCAGACGATAAATTTTTCAGTTGGATAAATCTCCTCTGCTAACCAAAGTAAGTTTTCCATCATCGATTGGTCACGCCATTCCATTGTCTTAAAATAAGAATCGTAATTATTTTGTTCTACTTCAATGTTGGATTGAATTGATAATTCTACATATTCGTCTGCAAAACGGATACGGTCAGCTAAAGTACGTTCCATAAGCTTTACAATATGAGGCTCGCTCGGATATGCCGCTTTTAACTCTTTTTCTTTAAGCTGTACTTGTGATTTTACTTGTTTATACACTTCGATAATGCTTGGTTTTACCTTTTGATAGCCCTGTAAATCCTTACCGTAGGTCCAATCTGCAAGTTGCTCCTCTACTTCACTGAACTGTTTAGCAAGCTCACTATTTTGTAGCCAGTCACCGTTCGTAAATGCATTTTGCTGTAGAATATCAAAGCCTGCTAATTTTAATGGTTTATCTGTTTTCTGTGTTTTTTTAGCATATTCAAATAACGGCAGTGTTTCTTTTGACCACCATACAGGATAAATAGCATTCTTCATCGTTTGTTTCGCTGTTTGTTTATCAATTTGTCCTTGAGCATTCATGGCATTTCCCATACCGCTTTCGAAAGCTAGGACATTGTAGCCCATTTCTTGATGTAAAAATTGAATTAAACGTGTTTTCGCTAGGCTAAATTCTGCCGTGCCATGTGAACTTTCCCCTAAAAAAACGATGCGCTTATCATGCAATAAAGGCTTTAGCATCTCTAAATCTTCAAATTTAGTGGATGGAATGTTTTGCTGACCAATTGCTTCAGGTTGAATGGATGTTAAGCTGTAAGCATGGTCGTTTGTCCACTTTTTCCACTCTTGAAGTGTTTCATTGGATGTGCGAGCTTGCTTTACTTCAAAATTGTTCTCCAAAGCTACGCGCTCTTCTATCGCTGGAACCGCTGCCGATGCATTTGATACTCCGCTGAACGCTGCAAAGCTTGTTAGTGCAATACTTAATGATAATAAAACCTTACGTTTCTTACCTTTTGTCACTTTCTATCAGTCCTTCGCTATATGTTAAGACTAATTATAAGTAATAAAGTTTAAAGTAAAAGGGGACTTTGTTTAAATTTTGTTTAAATTTGGTTTCACGACATTATTATGGATTAGAAAGTAAAAACATCTCCAAAGCGTGACCCAAATTAAGTCCACTGTGGAGATGTTAATTATTTTATTTATAGTGATACGTGCTAGCTCTTTGATTATTCCGCTGTATTTGATTGAACCATGTACGATCCTTTTCCTCTTGCTTTAATGTATTAACGATGGTTGATGAGCAGCTAATACAGATTTTTGCCTGAGTAATCTGTCCACAGCGCTCACAAGGTGCGCCTAAATTAGGGAATATCGATTTTTTTAATTTCCCTGCTTTTACCCATTTATAGAGTAGTTCAGATGAAACCCCAGTTAATGCAACTACTTCATCATTCGTTAAATAGCGATTATTTTTTCTCAGTAAAAAATGATGTAGTTCTGAAAAAATATCTTCTTCTCTCACATCAATCCTTTTGGTAAATAACTGCATGATTATTACTCTCCTCGTTTTACTTCAATTAATGACTTCTTCTATAGTTTTATTTGCGTTGTTCGGTTGCTCATCATATTTATAGTTTTCCCAGCGATTTCGTGCGAGTTTTCGATATTTATTGGAAACATTTCGATCTGCTATTAGTCGAGAGAATCCTTTTTTCGCCTCAGCAATATCTCCAAGTCGGAGGCTTAATTCTGCATGTAAAAATTGAATTCTCTCGCCGCCCTCTTGATTGGATGCAAAAGATTTACTGTAAAAATCTCTAGCAGCAAAAAGGTAGCGCATTTCCGATTCACTATCATTTTTTAAGCGATATAGCCAGGCTATTTTTAATGCGAAATTGGCCATAAGAAGTGACTCTTCCATGGATGCTCTTGATACAAGATAAGCTAATTTAAAGCTTACAATGGCATCGTCGATCGTACGTTCCTTGCAAATATCCATTGGTTTTTGTAGCTCTTTTATGTACAGCTCATCAATAAGAAGCATGAATGGCCCATATGTTCTTGTCATAGATTTGTGGTAAGCATAGCCGCAATGTGGACAAACGGCAACTTCATACAATAACGGGTTTAAACCTTCGTAAACTGGCATGAAATCTGTTTGTTCTTCGATAACTTTATATCGATTAGGGCGGACTTTATATGTGGTAAAATGCTTTTTGCAAAACTTGCAATCCACACTACTTTCATAGTAGTAAATGTTAAATGCCATAAGAATCACTCCTTTACATCCAGATGATTATTATTTCTTTTGTTCTATTTATATGATGGATAGTATCGTTCAATGTATTTAATTTAGTTACCTTTATTTTAACAATTCTATGTTCTTTGGTATACTCCTTTAGAATTATTAAAATAAAAATGTTCATTACTTTCTTAGTTATTTGAAATTTCGATATGTACCCGTAATAGTATTTATCGGTGTATTTGGAGTAAGTTATACACTCGTTTTAGTTTGTCAAAATACGTACAAATGTAATAACTACTAATTTCATGTTATAAAGCAGATGTGTAGATAATAATACCTATATTTAATTTTGATATAAAGATATTTTTTAATGTAAAATTATAAGTGTGTTGGTTGGGGAAAATAGGGTTATGATTGACCGATAAAGAAGAGACAAAAATTATAAAACGATAAGGAGAGAACGATGGATTATAAAATTGTATTCTTTGATGTAGATGGAACGCTTGTTAATTATGAAGATGGTCGTATTGAAGAAAGTACAAGGAACGCTATTAAGCATTTAAAAAACAAAGGGGTTCATCTTGTTGCTGCTACAGGAAGACCTTTATCAATGTGCCAGGAGTTAAGAAATATAGGAATAGAGACGTTTATTACAGCTAATGGAGCATATGTTAAGCATCAAGATCAAGTAATACATAAAATACCTGTTGCAAAAGAAATTGTCCAGGCAGTTAAAGCTTTTGCAGATGAAAATAAACAAAGTCTATCTTTTTTTACAGAACAATTGTCAATGAATAACGTCCAAGAAGAAAAGACATTAAAAGCCATGCAAGAAACATTATCTTTGCAAGAGTTTCCTAATATTAATGAGGATATTTTAGCGCAAGAGGTTTATTTAATGTGTTTATATGGTGATGAGGATATAGAGAAAAAGTATACTTCAAAATTCCCTCATTTATTATTAAAAAGATGGCACCCTTACATTACAAATGTTTTGCAACATGATGTTTCCAAATCTATTGCTGTCCAGGCTGTACTAGATTATTTCGACTTGAAGCCTGAGGAAGCGCTTGCTTTTGGGGATGGAGATAATGATATCGACATGCTGGAGCAGGTTGGTTTTGGTATTGCAATGGGTAATGGTAGCGAAGCATTAAAAAAAGTCGCTGATTATGTAACGAAAAAATCAGCTGAGGATGGAATTGATTTTGCTCTACGTGAGCTACAAATAATTTAACTCCTTTCAGCAAATATTTTTTGTACCGAAAGCGAAGTGACAGGTACAATTATGCCTCGGCATAATTGATTGGAGAAAATTGTATTAAATTCATAATACTCATAATGTTGTCTCCTTTGAGTTATTATAAAGCTAACTATTAAAAATTATTACGCTTTAGGTGGGATGGATTTATGGCGCATCACGTGCAATCTCTTATTGAACATTATGGATATTTTGGCATCATTCTTATCCTAGTAGGAGGAATTGTCGGGCTGCCACTTCCTGATGAAATATTTTTGACATATGTAGGGTATAGCGTATATCGTGAAACTCTTGCACATATTCCAGCTTTAATCAGCGCTATGATAGGTGCAGCTGGGGGAATTACCTTGAGCTACTATATAGGCTATAAATTCGGGTTACCTTTATTGCATAAATACGGTTCTAAAATCCATATTACTGAACAGAAAATTGATTTTACTAAAAAATTATTTGATAAAATTGGACCAATATTATTATTAATAGGGTTTTTTATTCCTGGTGTACGTCATCTTACTGCATATATTGCAGCTATTAATAATTATCCTTATAAAAAATTTGCATTCTTTGCTTATACGGGAGCAACTATATGGACATTTACTTTTATTACTTTAGGGAAGGTACTTGGAGAGAAATGGCATTATGTTGGGTTATATTTTTCCCGCTACAGTATTTATCTTATAATATTGTTCATCATAATTATGTTGGTCGTTTATTTTGTTTTCAAAAGAAAGAATTCATCAAATAATTTATAAAGAAAGGTCTGGTTCAATATTTATTGAATCAGACCTTTCTTTATTGAGAATAATTTAAAAATTAAAGTGTATCAAAAAACAAAGGTTGATTTTCACTCCGAGCTGGCGCTTTCCGCGGGCTTGGCTTCAACTTCTTTAAGCGGGTGTCCAAACACCTGCTTAAAGAAGTTAAAGCCTCCGGCGGATGTCACAGAATCGAAAAGGAGTTCTTTGTGCAAGCACAAAGCCGATTCCGGACGCAATTATGCCAAGGCATAATTGATTATTTCCCTCGTCACTTCGTTCCTGCGGGGCTTTCAGCGCAAGCTCATCCCGCAGGAGTCGCCACTCTCCGCGAAAATCAACAGTTCCTCATCATAGAATGAGTCGACAAGCGAAACAAAAATAGTAATTATAGCTATGGTTAAAATACTATACTAGGAAATCCTCACCACATAGATTTACTCGAGTAAAACAAGATTAGATGCTCATCATAAAATGCTATATGGCAGAATCTGTCGATTGAATTACCATACAGCTCTATGAAAAACAAAGTGGTGTACGTATACATTTCAAATCGTGCCTAATCCTATATTAAGGTAATATTGCAAATGAGCGGACAGGGAATCCAGATGCTTTTTCAGGCTTCGGCACAATATTGAATATAACGGCCCCTTTTGAAGGTAGCTTATCTAAATTTGTCATAAGCTCAATTTGGTAAGTATCTTGCTCTAGCACAAAATATTCGCCGTCTAGCTTACCATTTTTACGAAAATCTGCTGCTGAATCCGTATCAAAAGTTTCGTGGCCAATAGCACTTACTTTTCGTTCGTTGAATAAAAATTGTAATGCTTCTAATCCCCAGCCAGGAATGTGATTATTGCCATCAGCGTCTTTGTTGCTGAAAGTCTCTTTATCTGGCCAACGTTTACTCCAATCGGTACGTAGCGCAACAAAGGTACCTGCTTCAATTTCTCCATATTCAGCTTCAAAGTTAAGAATATCTTGAACACTTAACGTGAAGTCGTTATTAACTTCGGCTTCCTTCGATTTATCAATAACAATTAGTGGTAGCACTAGTTCTTTTAGCTCCAATTCCTCTAAATAGCGTGTATCTCGCACAAAATGGATAGGTGGGTCGATATGGGTTCCGTATTGCCCTGGGAAAGTGAATTGCTGTGCAAAGAAGCCATCATCATGCGAAAATAATGTTTCAAATTTTGCATCATCAAACATAAAGAAATGTGGAGAATTTGGACCAAATGTATGTGTTAAATCTACCCATTCTTTCGTTTTCAATAGTTGAATTGCTTGTAAAAGTTCATTTGCCATAATATTTCCCTGCTTTCTTTTAATTATTTTGATTACAACAATAAAAAAGAGTCCTCCTTGAAGAAGAGGACTCTTGTGCAAAGCAACTAAGTAAGTCTTCTCATCTCTCAAGGCTGAATTTTGCCAATTGGAATTAGCACCATACCTATAGGCTGGTTGCTGAGACTTCATAGGGCCAATCCCTCCGTCTCTCTTGATAAGAAAAAAACAATATAAGAATTTTCAGAAACAACGATTACAAACACTTTAGCATATTTATTTATAGTTTACAAGTTCGATAGGGATACAAGGTTAAAATTCATAAAGATACTAAAAACAAAAAAGAGGCCCTCTTCAAAGGACCAACTCTTCACCAACCCAAAATTAGTGTTAGCTTACAACAGCTACTTTCAGTAAATGTTATACGAAATCCATCTGGTGTATAGGTAGTTTCGAATTTTATAGTAATGCCTGTTGACGTAATTAACTTTTCAACTTCCGTTTTATTTGATTGTTGTGCTGCGTTCATAAGATCATGCGCAAATTGCTCTGATTCATCAATTCTATCCGTAAGTAATTGTGCTTGCTGCATAATAACCTTGATCCGATTCGCGGAAGTCTTCAATTTCTTTGTATTGACAATCGGAAATGGACTTCTATTCGTTGGGTTTGTCGGCATTGCTAGATGGCTAGAAGGGTGTTGAATTGTTGGTTGATTCGCCATTACCCATGCCGGATAATAATTAGGATAGACAAAATATGGATAAGGATTGTAATGCAACTAAATTCCTCCTATCCTATAGCTGATACCTTATATTATGTACAACAAAGACTTTAGGTGTTAATGGTGGAGTCGTCCGATAAAAACTGAAATTGTTCCGATAAAACGAGAAAAGATTCCGATAAAAGCTAAAATTGTTCCGATAAATCTACAAAGTAATTATATAAAAATGAATTCATCGCAATAACGTGGAGTTGATTTCCGTTCCGACCGGTCACTTCATTAACATGAACAAATGACTTTTGTAGTGAAAGCAATAGTCGGGAACGGTAATCCACACATTCACAAAGGTTATTGTTTGTTTCTATCAAAGATTAACCATAGGAACGTAGTCGCTGCGGCAATCATCACCATACAGAATCCGTATATAGGAGTATGAGCTAATGATTGGTGGCGAACGATGATTCCTCCAATGTATGATCCTAGAAAAATACCAATGTTAAAGGCCGAAATATTTAATGCTGAAGCCATTGAAATAGCTGATGGTATATATTTTTCTGAAAGCTGAACGGCATAAAGCTGTAATCCCGGTACATTCATAAACATAAATAGCCCCATCATAAAGACCATTATTAATCCAACGATTGATGATTCTAAAAAGAAGTTGATGCCGAGTAGTGCCAATGCTAAGCCTATAAAGATAATAAAGATAGAACGTAAAGGGTTATTATTCGCAAAACGACCACCTAATGTATTACCGATGGCAACACAAATACCATACACAACTAAAATCACGACAATTGCCTTCGGTGAGTAGCCCATATACTGCTCTAAAATAGGAGAAACATAGGTGTATACAACGAATGCGCCACCATACCCAATTGCAGTAATAAAGAGGATTAATAACATTCGAATATTCCCTAATACTTTACCAATATCTCGAATGGATATTGGATTGCCTTTCGCTAAGTGACTTGGCACAAGCAGGGCATTACTAATTAATCCAATAATACCTATGATAACTATGAAAATAAACGACATTCGCCAATCGGTTACTTGTCCAATAAAAGTTCCTAGTGGGACACCAGTCACAGTTGCTAATGTTAGTCCTGTAAACATAAAAGCTATTGCACTTGCTCGTTTATTAGGTGCCACAACATCTGCAGCTATCACAGAGGCAATGGACATAAACACACCATGTGCCAATGCTGATATAACACGCCCAGTTAGTAGTAATGAGAATGAGGGCGCTAAGGCTGCAAGTAAATTACCGATAATAAATAGCACCATAACGAGCAGTAACACATTTTTGCGACTAAGGCGCGATGTTAATGCTGTTAAAAGTGGTGCACCAATAGTTACACCTAGTGCATATATGGATACGGTTAAGCCTGCAGTACTTAATGTTATATCAAAATCTTTTGTAATTAATGGAAGTAATCCGACGCTTATAAATTCTGTAGAGCCGATACCAAATGCACTGATTGCAAGTGCGAGTAATGTTAGTTTGGCATTCGGCACTTTTGTATCTTTCATTCTAATAATATCTCCTTTGATTTTTTTTATAGTATATAGTAATATTCATATACATCTAAAAGTTATATAGGGTACTTTTAGTTACTTTTGAATATTACAGGGGGTTTACAATGAAAAAAGTTTATAATATTGGTGTCGAAGCCACTCTTGAAGTAATTGGAGGGAAATGGAAACCTATTATTCTTTGTCATCTTAACCACCATGGTAAGATTCGTACGAATGAATTTCGCCGATTGATTCCAGGCATTTCGCAAAAAATGCTAACGAGCCAATTACGTGAATTAGAGCAGTCTGGATTAATTAATCGTAAGGTTTTCAATCAAGTACCGCCAAAAGTTGAATATTCGCTAACACCTTATGGTCAAGAGATGGACCCTGTGCTGAACATGCTTTGCACTTGGGGTGAAAAACATATCGAAGTGCTACAAGATAAAGGTGAAGATGTACTGTTAATGCAACGTGATGAAGATATCGCGATAAAGCATACATCTTAAATAGATTGGAAAGAGACTGTCTAAAAAGTTTTCTATACTAAGAAAATAAGACAGTCTCTTTCACGTTTACATAGCTATCGTTTACATGACAAAATCAAACTCATCTGGGTTTGGTCCAACGCGCTGATCTAGATTCATGGCGTTAATGATCGCCATCTCTTCATCAGTTAGTGTGAAATCAAAAATATCAGCGTTTTGAATCATACGTTCTTTGCGCACAGATTTTGGAATTGTGACGATACCATTTTGAATATCCCAGCGCAAGATAACTTGAGGATTTGATTTCCCATATTTTTCAGCCATTTTTGAAATAGTTTCATTTTCAAGAAGTCCACCTTGCATTAATGGTGCCCAAGCTTCCATTTGTATATTGTGCTCTTCGCAGAATGAACGTAGCTCAGTTTGTTGCAATCGTGGATGTAGTTCCACTTGGTTAATAACTGGTGTGATACGAGCCATTTTAAGAAGATCTTGTAAGTGTGATACATGGAAATTACATACCCCAATAGCTTTTATTTTCCCTTGCTCGTATAAATCTTCGAGTGCTCTCCAAGCTTCTGCAAATTTATTTTTACCTGGCCAATGAATGAGATAAAGGTCTAAATAATCTAGCCCTAATTTTTCTAAGCTGTCCTCGTATGCTGCAATTGTCTCTTCATAGCTCAAGCCATCGTTCCATACTTTTGATGTAATAAATAAATCCTCACGTTTTAAACCAGTAGTTGCTAGTGCCTGACTAATACCTTCACCAACCCCTGCTTCATTACCATAAATAGCAGCAGTATCGATACTACGGTAACCGACCTCAATCGCATTTTTCACCATTTCTGCTGTAACATCATTCGGTACTTGAAATACGCCTAGACCCATACCAGGCATTTGTAAGCCATTATTTAATGTAATTTTATCTTGTAAATGATTAATCATTTTTCTGTCCTCCAATTTTCGTTTGTGCTTTGTTGCTTTCTTATTATGCTTCCATGCCATTGCAAAAAAAAGTACGCACTTTTTAGTTTCATAGAAACGTGGAGGTAACTTTTGTGAGATATCAATGGTTCGCTGTAAGAAATTTTTATTAGTTTACGTGGTTCGGTCTTTAAGATGGGTTACAATTAATGGTAGAAAATTGAATCTTCGAAAAGGGTTGGTGAACGTATGGTAATAACAAAAAACTTTGCAAATCACTTAGAAAAGACCGAATTAAAGATGTTCGAATCAAGGCTGAATGCAATTAAAGAAATTCAGAACAATGCAATGGGAGTGGAGGTTGGTCAATTTGATGGTGCCTATGCTTTCGCCATTAAAAACATTCCCGGTCCTTCTTACAATGTGGTAAAGGGTGACAGTTTTAGTTCGGAGAATACGATAGATAAAATCCTTAGCTTTTATAGAGCAAGAGAAATACCAGCTCGTTTTGATTTAGCTCCACAATACGCAAATACTACTTCACTACAAAAATTACATAACGCGGGTCTTTATCAGAGTGATTTTCATGCAACATTATATTGTGAGCTAAATGAAGAGATGGTAGAGAGAACAAAGGATTCGTCCATTAAGATAAGACAAATTAATGAAGCCGAATTTGATCGTTACGGAAATATCTACGTTGAGGGCTTTGATATGCCAGCATTTTTAGCAGAAAGTGTTACAGCGAATAATCAAGTTTTGTGTGACAAGCCTGGTTGGTCGTTTTATATTGCTACTCTTCAAGGTGAGGATGTTGGTATCGGCTCCTTGTATAGCCGCATCCGCTGTAAAGCCAAAAGCCCGTAATCAAGGGATTCATCAAGCATTAATACAGTTTCGTATCAACGAAGCTCTTCAACAAAATTGTAGTTTAATGATAGGTCACGCGAAATTTGCATCCATAAGCCAAAATAATATGGAGCGCTGTGGATTAAGAATGGCTTATACAAAGAGTATATGGATAGAAGTAAAATGAGAGGGTTACAGAAGTTAGAAAGGGATTTAATTCTTAGGGATATTACATTTTTTGGATTCAGATAGGTCTCTACCACCAATTTTGTATAAAAGGTTTTTATGCGAAATCAGTGAGATATGAAAATGCCCAGCAATTATTAAAAAGACTACATACTTAGATCTAATTGCAGTTCTTCTAAATTTAGAGGATACAATTAATACATTTGATGATAATTAATAACTTTTTAATAATTATTGTTTATTCTATAAATAAGAGTATTTTGAAACAAAAATTCTCAAAAAATCCAATACATGTATTTTATATAATTTAAAGATCATTTCAATTTGTTAGTAAACGAATTGAGTAAGATCCAAATCCGTTTCAGAATATGATATTGATATGATTTAGTTAAACATTTTGATGAGAGCTTTCTCATTCTACCCAAAAACATTATGCTGTAATTTTATTAATGAAGGGTATTTACTCATTTAAAGTTTATAGTTAAAACCAATAACGCATTATAGATGGGGGTGTTTTTATGGAAAAAATCGCTTTAGTCATTTCTATGTGTGCCCTGTTAGGTACATTTGTTGTCTTTCTTTATGAATTTATAAAAAATGGTAAATTGGTATTTGAGTCTAAACTAGTAAAAATTTTATTGGTCGTTTATGTTGTTTTCTTTTTTGTTTTTGTGATTGGTTATAACTCTAAATAAGTTTCTAAATCAGGAATATCATTGCGTAAATCGATGATGAGTATATGAGACACTACATGTTCTTTTTGAATTGTTCAAGTAGCATACTGTTTGCTGTTGCTACGTGTAGAAAAATTCTATCATACACTAATTTTTCTTTCTGACGTTTATTTTTTTAGGGTATTTATCGAACATTATGAGTTATTTAAAAATATTTTGAGGAGGCATGTGTAAATGATTTCAATTATTGATTTAAATTTACAAACAAAAAAGCAAATAATATTAGAAGATATTAATCTTAACTTTAAAGATGGGAAAATATACGGTTTGTTAGGTCCAAATGGCTCGGGAAAAACAACTTTATTTAAATCTATATTAGGTTTAACTAATTATGACGGGGAAATATTGTATAATGATAGACCTATAAAGTATACACATATAGGTAAATTGATTGAATATCCTATGTTTTATAATAATTTAACTGTTTTAGAAAATTTGAAGCTTCATGGAGCATACACGAACCTTGAAAATATAGATTATAAGGAAATTCTTAGTAATTTCGACATTTATGAAGCTAAGGATAAAAAATATTCGGAAATATCTTTAGGGATGAAACAGCGATTAGGAATAGCTAGGGCCATTATGGGGGATCCTTCAGTTATTTTATTAGATGAACCTACAAATGGGTTAGATCCACTTGGTATTAAATCTGTAAGGAATTTGATTAAAAACTCATTAAGAAAGCCTAACAATTGTATATTGATTTCCAGCCATAATCTTACAGAAATCGAGTCAATTTCAGATGAATTAATATTTATAAAAAAAGGGAAAATTATTACAAAAATTAAGAACAATAATAATAAATTATTCTATATTGTTACCTTAAAAAATAAAGAGAGTCTTGCTAGCGATTTATTAGAAAACCCATATGTTTCTAAATTGCATTTAGAATCAAACTTTAATAAATATATTTATAGTGGGGATGATGAAAAGTTGATTAAAGATGGTAATTATACTTTTGAAAAATACACTTTAGAGGATTTATATGAGGAAATAATGTGTTCTTAAGAAGGAGCTTATTAAAATGAAAATATTATTTAAAAATGAGTTGTTAAAATTAAAAAGAGAGAAGTTTATTTGGTTTCTACTGGCATTAAATCTATTACCTATAGCGATGAATGTAATTAATTACATTGTTAACAGCAAAGATTCGAATATTAAAGATGTTTATTTTATTTTCTATAATCAATATTTTATGTTCTTCCCTATCATTGTTGGTATTTTAGTAAGTTCGGTATTTTATATAGAGTACAAAAATGGCACCTATCTAAATTGGATAACATATAATTTTTCAAAAAATAAACTTTTCTGGGCAAAAATTATTACTGCTTCGTTCTGTTTGTTTTTATTAGTAGCTTTAAATTATATATTATTATTGATCTATGGGATAGTTATTGATTGGGGAGAAGGAAATTTTATTAAGAATATTTTTGATATCACACTTTCATATTTGATTATGATTTTTTCTTTAAGTGTGCCTATTTTATTTTTAAGTACAATTGTAATGGTCTGGTCTAGAAATATTGTTATATGTAGCATTATTTCTATCGTATTTTCACTATTCTCAATGATTCTAATTGCTGCACCCTTTGCTTATACTATTTTTTCAACATTCTCTTATAGATTAGGTTTGTATATAATAGATAAAGAATACTATTTTGATAATACTATGTCTGCCACAATAGTGGGAAGTATAGCTTGGTGTAGTACTATTTTAATTTTATATTGTTTATATGTATTTTTCACTTCAAGAAAATTAATTATTGAAAAATAGAAAAAAGAGTAACATTCAAAAGATCAGAAAAGGATCTTTTGAATGTTCTATATTAATGCTACTGTTGGTAATTGGAAATAAATCCATTAAATTAATATGGGTGGTAATGTATGATCAATGTCATGTAATAAACTATAGATGACTCCAACATTACTTAAGAAGAAGCTTAAAGTATTGGTATTATATTTATATCCTGATTTTATTGAATCGGTACTTAATGCAGAATATAAAGTGTTTCTTATTTCTTTCGATTGAAGAGTATCATTATAATTGTTTAGTTTATTAAGAATAACTAAATTCCCTGCTAAGCCATGACAAATACTATGATCTATTTCATAAAGGAGATTTTCCTTTAGAATTAAACTTTCAGTTTCATTAATATAATTTAACGATAATCCAGTATTCTGTTCAATCAAACTTCTCCCTAAAAGAATCCCAGAATTTCCGTTACACCAAGTATTAGTGGATTTCTGCCCAATTTCTCTATTATCCATCCAGCAATTAATATCTTTATTGAATATCGTATCTTCATATAAAGAAGTTTTACAGATTACATCTATAATTTCATCTTTTAAGTCTGGGTAGATGTGAATGATTTTCGAAAGAGAATAATTTATTCCTGTTATTCCATGAGAGAAGCAAGCTAAAGCTATAGAATCATTAAAATCTGAAGACCAATATAGTAAATCATCTTCTGCTTTTAATCTACTGAAAATATTGTTCTTTAAAAAAAGAATGCATTCATCTAATATTTTATCATTAACTTCTTCCTTAAAATCAATAAGTAAGCTTAATAATCCGGCAATGCCACCAATATAATCAAGAGGGGCTTGACTGATATTACTTTGGAGAATGTCTTTGCAAAAATCGATTAGTCTCGCTTTTAAATTGATAGTGAAAAAATTGTTTATTTTATTTAATTCTAAATAATACTTAAAGTAAGAAGCTTTACCATGATATATGGAAAATATGTTATCTCCTAAATCTGAATCATATAACATATTAATAGTATTATTTAGCTTTTGTATTTCTTTTTCATTTTTAGTCCCTAGAACTTTTTGTTCGGCCGCCAATAATAATCCTAATCCAGCTAAGCCATCATAAATGCCCATAGGCATAGTACTTAACACATTATTTCCTCTTTTATCGTGCCTAAGGGAAAGTGCTTGTATAAAATCATGATTTACCTTTAATTTATCTTTTACCGTTGATAGTTTACTACTGAGTATCTCTTTGTTAGATATATATTTTTTTAGATGTGTTTTACTTATATTATGAATTCTCCTGCTATCGTTATCTGCATTTTCATAATAACTAGAGATGGCCATGTTTATTAATTCAAGTTGATAATTACAGTCTTTCTCTGAAAATGTATGTAACTTTTTTAATACTTTATTGCGAGGTTCTTTTAGTAAAAATTGATCAATTTTTACGCCACTTTTAGAATGTAATAAAGCTTTTGAATCAAGGTCACTATTGAATAGTGGAACATCATACTCTTGGATGTCTGAAAATTCCAATTCTAGTATTGTGTCTTTTTGAATTAGACTGGCATTGGCTTTATTTAATATATCATATAGATCATTTTGATTTTTACCCATTAATCTATTGGGATCTTTTAGGGCGTCAATAAATTTAGCATATATATAAGTTGGCCTTAACACATAACGTATTGAGAAATTTTCTGCGTCCATAATAAATGTTTCTAAAAAATCTTTGTTATTTAGAATAAAAGTATAGCATTCTACAAAACCATCAGAATAATCATTAATATAATTATATATTTCTTGATAAGCATTATTTAATAAAGGAATATTTGAAACATCAGTATTTCGATGTATTGAATTAATTAACCTCATTTTATCACTATTTATATCAACTAATAATTCTTTGTTATAGGTTTGTCTATTTGGGTTGGTGGTTCCACCAATGAATAAAACCATATCTTCAAAGGGCGAAGTTGCAATATCGAATAATAAAGTACCTAAAATAGTATTTGTAATAAAACTATAATTAGTAACATCTTCAGAAGTATTACTTAGATTTAATTCAGATTGGAAGATAGTTTCTAAATCTATCAAGACTGGATGTCTATTCATTGAAATAATGTTTTCAAAATGTATGTCTGATGCCTGGAGTAAGTATAAAAAGCATGAATGTATTCCTAATTCATTATAGTAGTTAGTAACATCTTCAGTACTTGTGGATTTTGTATGATCAACAAATTCTTGCCACCCGTATTTCTTCTTATTTAAACAATTTGGAATGTAAAGATTCCTTTTGGATTTTTCATTATAAAGTTCAATCATTTTATAATAAAAAATATCAGGTCCCAAATCTTTTGGTTTGTAAATTATGATTTCTTCATTTAAATTAATTCGAGCAACGGATTTTCCATTATTATGTGTGTCCCCTTCGTTTATTAGTATAGATGTTATCTTATCATTTTTAATATTAAACATATTCTTAATCTGATTATAGTCTTCCATATAATGATTTATAATTTCAGTAATATAATTAAGTGTATTTTCAATGACCGAATCTATTTTGGAAGATATGATTTTATTTTCTTGAAGATTACTGGTTTGAATATATTCCTCCAAATTCTTTTTTTCATTTACTTCA
Source organism: Lysinibacillus sp. 10T31 (assembly GCF_056394365.1). Taxonomy (NCBI): domain Bacteria; kingdom Bacillati; phylum Bacillota; class Bacilli; order Caryophanales; family Bacillaceae; genus Lysinibacillus; species Lysinibacillus sp. 10T31. The sequence goes on along the minus strand of NZ_JBFTHS010000001.1, from coordinate 209,255 downwards.
TCTAGATAGTCAAAAGTATTATGAAAATCAATTAAAATACTTTTAAAGCCTATTTCATATATTTTATTTTTAATAATTTTAACAATAGAATCGTGAAGGGCTACTATATCTATATATTTTTCATAGACAATCTCAGCATTTGTAAACCAATCTTCGACTTGCTTACTATGAAATTTAATATAATAACTATTTAACAATAAATTATCCATTTTATAACTCCTTTATTATATGTATTTTTTAAAAAGGCATAGATACTACAAGTCCAATTAAGGTATTTCTTATATGGTTGAGTATATATGCCTTTTGGGTATTTACGCATATTCAAAGGATATTATTGATAATTTGAATTTTGCGAAAACCCATAAAAGAAAATCATTTCACAGCTAGATAACCTATCATTTTTGTAATTAGCACCCATCTAGTTTGAATTTCTGAGTCAAAAGCAATTTCATTTGATCATACATCTAGTAGTTAAACAAATACAGATGGTGATATTTGGATGGACATCAGGTGGCCGTCACGTCAAACCGCCAGTAATTTCAACTAACTTTTAATAGATTCAAAAGCTTTAAAGTTTTTTCATAGTTTAACCTCTACATAGTTTTGCGTAAGTAATGCAATTACCTGCTTGTGAAATAGGCATCACTGTAGTGGTCATTGGAGGTGGAGTCCATGTTGTTAAATTAGATCCTGATCCACCAGCAATTTCATTTAATTCTTCATTAGTAATAGGTTCAAAAGCTTTAAAGTTTTTTTTCATTGTTCAATCTCCTCTTTGTTGTGTCGTATTTTGGTAGATATTAACAGTTATTTATAGGTTGAATTTCTAATCCATTAGCAATTTTTTGTTGTTATCATACATTTTGTTGTTAGACAGATACTAACACTTATTGTTGGAATCTGGGGTGACACAGGTGGTACCGACGAGCCACCAGCAATTTCATTTAATTCTTCATTAGTAATAGGTTCAAAAGCTTTAAAGTTTTTTTTCATTGTTCAATCTCCTCTTTGTCGTGTCGTATTTTGGTAGATATTAATAGTTATTTATAGAAAGATAGCTGGTGGTAAACTAAACCACCAGCTACCTCATTAGGCTCAAAAGCTCCCTTTTTCTTATTGTTAGCCTTTACAAGGACTAACAATAGAAGCGCATTTTGTAGTTGGACATCCAGCTAGTGAAATCGGAATAGTTACTGTAAGTGGAGTCCATTTAGGTTGAATTTCTGATCCACCAGCAATTTCATTTAATTCTTCATTAGTAATAGGTTCAAAAGCTTTAAAATTTTTCTTCATTGTTCAATCTCCTTTTTCTAATATCTTTTAATTAGACAGATTTTTAATATTTATTTGTTGAAGGATCACTGGTGGCAACTGAACCACCAGTAATCTCATTTAATTCTTAATAGTAATTAGAATCAAAAGCGCCTTTTTTCTTATTATTAGCCTTTACAAGGACTAACAATAGAAGCGCATTTTGTAGTTGGGCATCCAGCCAGTGAAATCGGAATAGTTACTGTAAGTGGAGTCCATTTAGGTTGAATTTCTGATCCACCAGCAATTTCATTTAATTCTTCATTAGTAATAGGTTCAAAAGCTTTAAAGTTCTTTTTCATTGTTATTTCTCCCTTAATTTGGATTTTAGTTGATATTTTTTTACAGTTAATATAATATATGGGTGTAGGGTGTTTCTGGTAATAGATTACCATTGCTGTAATAAAAAGTAAATAATAATTTAAAAAGGGTGAAGAAAAATGTCGAAAGAACTAATGAAAACTGCTGGTGATATTTACAAAGAACTTGAGGATGCATCATTAGAAACTATTTATGGTGGAGTAGAAACTAAAAAAATATCTCATGGAAACGACGGTAAATGGTGTACATTAACGTGGGAATGTAGTATTTGTCCTACGAAAACTTGCTGGTCTTGTTAATTAGTTAATTAATAGTTTTAGCAAAATAATAGAACAAACCTCCCTTTATAGGGAGGTTTGTATATTTATATAGAAGGAGAATTTATATGCAATTTGCTACCTTATATGGTATTACTGAAAAAAATTTTTCTGAATCTACTAAGAGAAACAGTCAATTTGAAGAAACTATTAATCTTTTATCTAAAGGCAAAATTAACGAATTCAGTAATTTACTTAAAGATAAATTTAATTTTGACTTAGATGATATTAAAAAGAAATATAATAGTAATGATTATGTTAAAGGTGGGGATTCCGAAAATTTAGAATTTTGTATCAATGAAGTTTTAGAATCAAAAATATTCAATAAAGATGATAAAGATGCTTCTTTGAATTTGTATTCCTTCTCAAGAAAATTTTCTTATTTCTTTATAAGTAATATATCTAATTTAACTAAAGAAATTTTATTTAATACTCAATATGTTAAGGATGTAAATATTCTAAAAGAAAAATTAGAAGAAAATTTTCGGGAAAAAGTTATGAAGATTGCATATAGGACATTAACTTTAGAAATTAACCGTTTACGATTAGAGCGTTTATTTTCTACGGAAAATGAAAATGAGCAGTTTGAAGAATATATAAGAGATTATGTTTGCACAGATGAATATTATTATGTGCTATATAATCGATACCCATTATTATTCAAGTTGATTATTCAAGAGGCAATTAAAACATGGCATTATCTAGAGTTCTTTTCAGAATCATATATGAAGAATATAGATTCTTTGAAAAATGTACTTAATATAACTAAATCACCTAAAATTTCATATTTAGAACTTGGTCAAGGTGATAGTCACAATAATGGTCAAACTGTTATAAGCGTCCACTTTGATAATGAATTACGCTGTTACTTTAAACCTAGAGATGGTGAAATTGATAAATTATATCAAAATATACTAAAAGAATTTAATAGATTTATCGGGGAAGAAAACTTTTTGAAATCATATAATTTGCTTTCGAATGCGGATCACTGCTGGGTTCAATCAGTTTCATATACACCTTTAAGCTCTCATTCAGAAGCCAATGAATTCTATTATAAACTGGGGATTCACATGGCTTTATTATATGTTCTTAATGCAGTAGATTTTCATTCGGATAATCTTATTGCAAGTGGAAAGGACCCTATTCTGATTGATTTAGAAAGTTTGTTTAATGTTCATAAGAATAATCTTATTGAAAATGCAACGAATATCACAATATTTAAATTAAATGCTTCTGTAAGATCAATTGGTTTATTACCTTTCGTGTTTGGAGATAACAATAATACTGATATTAGCGGGATTGGTAGAAAAGGGGAAACCAAGTCTTTTATAAAAATACCGACTATAGTAAATCAAAAAACTTCTAAAATGTCTATTACAAGAGAATATTTAGATATTGGGGAGTCTAAAAACCATCCAAAATATAAGGATGAATATTTAGATGAAACAGAGTATATAGAAGATGTCTGTCAGGGTTTTATAAAAGGATATACATTTGCTAAAGAAAAGAGAAATTTAATAATTAGTCTAGTCAAAGAAAATATCTCAAAAATCAAAATTAGGCATATTGTCAAACCTACCATGTACTATTCAAATCTTTTAGATTTAAGTTATCATCCAGTCTTTATGACAAACCAGATTGACCGAGAATTGTTCTTTACTAAATTATTTACAGATGACTTGGATGGAAAAGTATTAAAAGAAGAATATAAAGATCTTATTAATCAAGAGGTACCTTATTTTTATTATTACCTAAATAAAAAAAGCTTATATTCTTCATCTGTAAATAATAACAAAGAAATAAATAGTTACTTTGATAATTCTCCTTTGGATTTCTGGATAAATAAAGTGAATAGTTTATCCGAACAAGATATGAAGTTTCAAATCAGTCTAATAAAAGGGTCCTTAATAAAAGAAGAAATTAAAAGACCTTCTAAGGATCAGGAAGTAGACCAAGAGTTTATAAATCAACTAAATAATTTTTCAATAGATAATATTAATAATAAATTAATATGGAAATCTACTGAAATTGGAGAGTATTTATATTCTAATTCTGATAAATATAAAAACACATATAGTTGGATATGCTCCACAGTAATAGAACATGTTGAGTCTAAAAAATGGCATGTTGCTGCAATGGATGATTGTTTATATGACGGACTATCAGGCATGAGTTTTTATTATTTATGGCTCGGTAAGGTAACTGGAAACCAAAAGTATCATAATATAGCTTCAAATATCTTGGAAGATATTTATCAACGGAATCGAATAGAGGTAAATAGATCCTTAGGAGCTTTTGATGGAATATATTCAGTAATTTATCTATTAATTAATTTTTATAAGGTTACTGGAGATGAGGTTTATATAAAACGCGCCTTAAATTTATGTGAAAACTACCAGGATAAAATTAAGACAGATAAAGTATATGACATTATTAGTGGTTCGGCAGGTATATTATTAGTTTTATTAGAACTCTATAAATGTACTTCTAGTGAGTTAGTTAAAAGTTTAATGATGGAATGTAAAAATCATTTAATTAAGAACGTACATATTATTAATGATAAAGAAGTTGGCTGGATTGGTGTTGAAAATAACCCGTTATCTGGATTCTCGCATGGGAGTGCAGGAATTGTATATGCTTTAGATCAGTATCGTCAGCTTTTGGGTGATGATGATTTAGAATTAAAGCAAATAATAGAGAAAGCTTTATATTTTGAAGAAAAACAGAGAGAAGGCTTAATATGGTTCGACTTAAGAGAGCATGATTTAAATATAGACTATCATATACCATACGCATGGTGTCATGGTTCTCCGGGTATATTATTAAGTCGTTTGTTTTTATCAAAGGATTATAACTTAAATTTAAGTGTGAATAACAAAATGATTGCAAAAGATATCTTGGAAAATGGTTTCAAGAGGAATCAAAGTGTATGTCATGGAGACTTAGGAAACGCGATGATTTTAAAGGAATTTTCTAAATTCAATAAAGATGAGTATTGGTCGAATATTTCAAAAGTAATAGCTGGAATGATTGTAGAAGACAGAGAACCGTATGACTACAGATTAGGATTAGGCCTAGAATTAGACGTGGAGACGCCAGAATTAATGGTTGGTTTATCAGGTATAGCATATGCTTTATTATTTCTTTCATCTGATGAAGTACCAAATATTTTAATTTTAGAAACATAAATTAATATAGAAGTATAAAATGATGTTGAGTTAGGATTCAAAGAGCTAGCCTCTTTTAATTTGCAGAGGCCTTTTCATATTAAGTTCTATAAAAATAAGAGGTTGAGAAAATTGAGAAAAAAAACTCCAGTAATTCTACAGAGAAACAAATATGATTGTGGATATGCTTGTCTAGCGATGTTATTTAGTTATGATGATAGTAAAATTTCCTCAAATATGTTACTTACTGAAGAAAAATTTAGAGCTGGTAGAGATGGTGTAACTTTACTAGAGCTTAAGAGAATTTCTAAAAAGTTTAATGCTGAACTAACAGTTTATAAAGTAGACGATATTAAAGAATTTATACAGCAAAGAAAAGTAATAGAGCCTATAATGATTCACTGGAAAAATAATCATTTTATTATTATTACAAAAATACACAATAATAAAGCAGAAATAATTGATCCGGAAATAGGAATATCAGAAATTAGTTATGAAGAATTAATGCTGCATTATTCAGGATTTGTGGCGACCTTAAAAAAGAATAGCAGAAATAAAGAAGTATTCATAAAAGAAAAGCATTATACCAAGAAGTTATTTGAATTAGTTGTTGAATTCAAAAAATATATTTATATAGTAATTTTTTTATCATTTTTATATCAATCATTAAATTTATTATTTCCATTTATGACACAATTTTTAATAGATACTTATACAAATAATAAATTATTTAATATTAGTATAAAAACATTTTTAATTAGTATATTAAGTATTTTCATAATATATTTTATGCTTCATTTATTAAGAATATTTTTTATTACAAAAACCCAATTAGTAATAAATTCTACAATGACTTCAAAGTTTATTGATAAATTATTCAAACTTCCACTGTCTTTTTATGATCGTAGTTCTGCTGGGGATATTGCAAGTAGAATTAATAATATTACAATGATTAGAGAAATAATCTCTAGTCTTACCACTACTTTACTTTTGGATATAACATTAGTCGTAATCTATAGTATAGTATTAGTCAAATATTCCGTCACTTTATCTATAGTAGTATTTACTGCAGTATTAATTCAAATTATTTTAGTGAAAATTATGTTACCTAAAATTTCCATCTTTACAAATCAAGAGGTAGCTGGTCAAGCCGCATTCCAGACAGATTTATTTGAGGTTCTTAGATCGATTAATTATATTAAAACTATAGGCGTGAACACTGAAATAAAAAAGAAATTAAACGATACATTTCAGAATCAATTGCTTAATTTTGCTAAGCGAATGAATTTATCCGCAGTTCTAGGTGGATTGTCGAGCTCAATTAATTTAATCTTACCTGTTGCACTATTGTTTTTAGGACTACAATATGAAAATGAAATAGGGCTTTCTTTGGGTCAAATAGTAGCGTTTTCTACAATGTCCATGAATTTACTATCCCCAATTAGTTCAATAATCGGGAGCTTAGAATCTATAAAATTAGTGGAAGAGGTATATTTGAGAATAGACTCCGTGCTAGAGGAAGAAGAAGAAAGAACTAATTTAAATCCCAAGGTTCATATCGGTACAATTAACAAAGATATTGTTTTGGAAGATATTTCTTTTGGATATAGTGGAAAGAATATTCTTCATAATATTAATCTATGTATCAGGCCAGGAGAAAAGTATTTAATTAAAGGGACAACCGGAGTTGGTAAAACAACTTTATTTAAAATTATTGCAGGACTGTATGAACCAACAGTTGGAAGCATAAAATACGGAATTCATCCTTATGATGATTTGAAAATAATGGATCTGAGAAAAAATATTGGATTTATCACTCAAGAGGTATCTTTATTTAATGGGACAATAGAAGATAATATTCGCTTCTATAATAATAATGTTTCATCTTCGGATATTGTACATGCTGCCAAGATGGCATGTATCCATGAAGAAATCATGAAATTTCCAATGGGGTATAATACAGTGTTAGGAGACAATGGGGCGACAATATCGGGTGGACAAAGACAGAGATTATCAATTGCTAGAACCCTTGCCGCTAACCCTGAAATGTTATTAATAGATGAAGGCACAAGTAACCTAGATATTAATACTGAGGAAGCAGTAATTAAAAATTTATTTTCTACTAACAAAACAATACTTTTTATTTCACATAGACATAAAAATATCGATGGTGTAAATCATATTTATAAACTTGAAAATGGATTGTTGCAAAAAGAAATAGAATATTCACTTCAATAATTAAGTTTTTAACTATAGTCCTCGTAATAGTATTATTTACGTGGACTATATTTTGGAGAGGGGAGATAAAAATTGGATTGCGCAATGCTAAAACATCTAAACTTAGTAATTATTGAAGATAATGAAGATATCTGCGAATTTTTACAGGATTTCTTCTCTGATTACTTCAAAAGTGTCATTTGTTTTAAAGATGGAACATGTAACTTATCAATATTTAATAATATACATATTGTAATACTAGACATTATGTTACCATTTGAAGATGGATTTAGTTTATGTTCTAGGATAAAATTACAAAATCCAGAACTACCCATTATTTTCTTAACAGCTAAAAATAATATAGACGATAAAATAAAGGGAATAACCATGGCTGATGATTATCTGGTAAAGCCCTTTGATCCATTGGAATTACTAGCTAGAGTAAACTCCTTAGCAAACAAAAAATACCATTCCATTATTGAAATCAAACACTTATTATTTAACAAACACACCAAAAGATTACATAATAAAACTAATAATGAAGAGATATTATTAACTGATAAACAACTGAATCTATTTTTATACTTCATTCATAATAAAAATGTTAACCTTTCAAAAGAACAAATTATGTCTTACTTATGGGAAAATTACAGTACTTATGGGAATTTATCGGTGCATATAAAGCATTTAAGAGATAAAATTGAAATTGACCCACAAAACCCAACTATTATAGAAACAATATACGGTTATGGTTATCGTTTAAATTATTAACCTTGATTGGAATGAGAAAAGGTGAGCTTTAGAAAAAAATATAAGTTATTCCTGTATTTATCCTTATTAAGTATGCCATTTTTGTTTTTAATATCAAATTACCTTTTTTACTTATTATTCATAATGAGTAATTTTTTTTCGAAAGAATATTCTAGATTTAACTCTGGAGATGCATATCCATATATTATAATACTCTTTTTATGTATAGTTTTCTTATACGGATATTTATCTTCAAAAGTAATCGATAAGCTAACAGATGATATTAATAATATTAGAGATGTGATTGATAACATTTACAGTAATTCTAAAATACCACCCGTTAAGCTTCCCGTTAAAGGGGAAGATGAAATATCGAAACTTAGTTTAGCAATAAATAGGCTACTAGATAGATTAATCTATAATCAATTAAAGATTGCTCAACAAGAAAAACTAAGAAAAGAATATATGAATCAATTATCTCACGATATTAGAACGCCTTTATCAGTAATAAAAACCCAACTGTATTATATTGAGAATGAAAGAAATCTTACACAAGCTATCCAAAAAATTAATTATAATATTAACTATTTAACTAAATTAATTGATCATATGTATGATGAAACTTTTATAAAACAAGAAGATGTAGACATTCCTTTAATAGAAGAAAATATTCAAGAAATTATATTGGAATCACTAAATAAATGGAATTATTTATTTAAGAAAGAAAATATAACTATTTTTAACAATATTAATCACTTAATAGTTTGGAAAATTGATAAATTATGGTTTGAAAGAATTTTGGATAATATCTTCCAAAATATTATAAATCATGCATCAGATAGCGATAAAATTATAATTAATTATGTACCTTCAAACGGGGAAGTACACGAATGTATATCTATTATAGATTTTGGTTCAGGTTTTGATTTTGAAAAGGAAATGCGTAAAAATGAGAATACAGGACTCAAAATTATAAATAATGTTTCAGAAAAAATAGGTATTACCGTAAATTATACTTCTTCCAACAAAGGTACTCATATACAAATGTTTAAAAAAAGTTAGTTTAGTTCACTTTGAAGATTCATCTGCATAAGCTAACCAATTGCCCGTTTATCAAGGGATTCAAATAAGCTTTAGTACAGTTTTGTATTAAAGAACTTTTCGAACAAAGTTGTGATTTTAATGATAGGTCACGCAAAATTTGCATCCATTAGCCTAAATAATAAGAAACGATACAGAAAAAATGGCTTATACAAAAAGTATAGTATTTGGTCTGTAGCAAAATAAGATGTGGATTGTGGAAGTTAGAAGGGGATTCAATGCTTGAAATAGAATAAGTAATTGATACTTTTATAAAGGAGAGAGTGGGATGAACCGTTTAAATTTAATTACATTGGGTGTAAAAGATATGGTTGAGTCTCTTAGATTTTATCGTGAAGGTCTGGGATTTGAAGTGATTTTTTATGGCGAGGAAACAAGCCCGGATGTTATTTTCTTTAATAATGGAGGGACAAAAATCTCACTGTTTCCGATTGACCGTTTAGTAAAAGATATTAACGAAGCAAATCCACCGGCAATAGCCAAGGGCTTTAACGGTATTACACTTGCTTATAACGGAAAGTCTAAAGAAGAAGTGGATCAAGTGTTTAATTTAGCTAAAGAGGCAGGAGCGAAAATTGTAAAGGAACCTGAAACAGTATTCTGGGGTGGCTATAGTGGCTATTTCCAAGATCCAAACGGCTACTATTGGGAAGTTGCTTATGGCGACATGTGGCAGTTTGATGATAATGATATGTTGATTATTACTAATAATTAAAAAGATAGACGTATTTGGGACATCCAAATACGTTTTTTAATTGTTAGCTTGTTTTATCAAGAAATATTGTTATTTTATCGATGAAGTTTTAAAGTTATCTCCTAACTTTTTGATTTTATCACCTAACTTCTTAATTTTATCGACATACCTCTCTCTAGATGTGATGTTTGATTGTTTATTGAATGAATCTCTCACTTTACAGACAACGATTGAGTACAAATCTATGAAGTCGTATAATACAGAATAACATTTATTTCTAAAATATATATTAGATTGGGAGGATTACCATTGCATCGCATTTTATACATAGAAGATGAAAAAGAGATTGGCCAATGGGTTTCAAAGGATTTAACAGAAAGAGGATATGAGGTTACATGGCTGGAATCCGGTGAAGAGGTCGATCAGCACATAGCCTCTAAGGATATCGCTATATTGGATGTGATGCTTCCAGGCTTAGATGGCTTTTCAATTGGCAAAAGAATTAAGCGAGAAAATAAAGAAATCCCGATTTTAATGCTGTCAGCACGAACTGCTGTAGAGGATAAAATAGAGGGTCTAAACTTCGCAGATGATTATTTGACAAAGCCTTTTCACCCAGATGAACTTATAGCTCGTGTGGAGGTTTTACTAAGAAGATATCAAAAGAATGATGATGTGCTAGATCTTCAGCATCTAAAAATTTATACAAAAGATATGCGGATTATTAATAATCAGACAGATGAAGAAATTCAATTAACCGGTAAGCAGTTCTATCTATTACAGTATTTTATCCGCCACTTAAATCAAATTTTAACGAAGGAACAGCTTTATGAAGGTATCTGGGGTGAAAGTTACATAGAAGGCGATAAAACATTAATGGTGCATATTCGATACTTAAGAGAAAAAATAGAAGTAAATCCAGCTAAGCCGACGATTATCGAAACCATTCGTGGCATTGGATATAGGGTGAAACTATGAAATTTTTTCGATCATTATTAGCAAAGTATATGTTAATTATTTTTTTAGCCATTTTTATTGTTCAATTTTCTTATTTTGCTATTGCCGCTTTTGTGTTTGGAATAGGAAAAACTGATTTTTCAAGTGAAGTTCTCGCGGAAAGTGAAGTAGAGGAAAAATGGCTTGAAGAAGCTAAGAGTATAAAAAATGTCACAGAGGAAACCATTGCTCAACATTTTAAAGATTGGAAGGGTCAATACCCTAAATCATCCATGTTCTGGGTAAGTGAGGACGGTACATTACTTACAACATTGAATGTGACGGAGCAACTACCATTAAAATGGACACCAGCATTTACGACAAAATTTATAAAAGATCATTATGGAGAAGATCCGTTTACAGTTATAGCTTTTTTAGGACAGGACGAATCGAATGGGTTTATCGTTTTTGAGATTCCTAGAGAAGTGTTTAATCCACCTCTCAACAATGTTTATGAACAATATGGGAACCTTTTGATTGTTGGCGTTATTGTGATTATTTTATTTTTCATTGCTATATCTTTTTTATTCTTCAGAGGGATTCGAAAACGACTATTGCACCTTCAGGAAGCGATGGAAATTCGTGATGTAGATGGCTTACCTGTTGAAACGAAGGTCAAGAAGAAGGATGAAATCGGTCAGCTTGAACATAGCTTTAATCGCATGGTATGTGAGCTTAGGGAAAGTAAAAATCGTGAGCAGCAGGAGGAACAGCTAAGACGTGAATTAATTGCTAATTTATCACATGATTTGCGAACGCCATTAACGAAAATACGAGCGCAATCATATTCAGTTAGTAAAGAGGTATTATCAGAGGATGGAAAGCTAGCGATTAAGGCAATGGAAACATCGATTGTTAATATCGACGCTTTAATAGAAAATTTAATGTCCTATACATTACTGATGGCTAGTAAATATAAATTTGAACCGAAAGACATCAACATTATACGTTTTGTACGTGAGCAAATGACTACATGGTATCCAGTGTTTGAAAAGGAAAACTTTGAAATCGATATTGAGCTACATTCATTTGAGAAAAATGAATGGCAAATTGACCCGATTTGGCTTGGTCGTATATTTGATAATTTGTTTCAAAATATTTTACGTCATGCGAGCAGCGGGAAATATATTGGCGTCGAAACTGAATCGACGGAGCACTATGATGCATTTATCATAAAGGATCACGGAAAAGGAATGAAAAATGAATCCAATGCCAAAGGTGCGGGTATCGGCTTATCGATTGTTGATATTATGGTGAAGAGCATGAATTTAGACTGGGATATTGAGTCCAGCGAATCCGGCACAAAGATTAAAATTAAACATTTTAAATAGAATAATTCGTGAAGCATGCTAAGGCATGCTTCATTTCAGTAATTAGCGACAGCAACAACAAATGTTTTCTGTAGCGACAGCTACAATTGTTTTATCTGTGCGAAAGCGAAGCGTCAGCGACAAAGCACCCAGCCGGAACGGAAATCAACCCACGTTATGATAAAGTATCTTTTTTAAACAAAATTTAAACTTGAACCTTACCTGTTTTTAACCTTCATTGCTTAAGATAATTACAGAGGTGAGGACAATGGAATATATCGTACAAACAGAAAATTTATCAAAGAACTTTGGTAAAGAGCAAGCTGTATCAAATATAAATTTAAAAATACGTAAAGGTGAAATATATGGATTTTTAGGACCTAATGGAGCGGGGAAAACTACGACGATTCGTATGCTTCTTGGATTAATGAAGCCATCTTCTGGGACAATCAAAATCTTCCAAAAAGATTTAAAGAAAGAACGAATTAATATTTTAGCAAAGGTTGGTTCATTAGTAGAGAACCCTTCCTATTATCCACATTTAACAGCCTATGAAAATTTAGAAGCGTTACGAAAAATTTTAGGTGTACCGAAGTCACGCATTGATGAAGTATTAGAAATTGTTCGTTTGAAGGATGCTGCAGATAAAAAAGTAAAAGGCTTTTCTCTTGGAATGAAGCAACGTTTAGGTATTGCTGCATCTTTGCTACATAATCCTGAATTACTTATTTTAGATGAACCAACGAATGGGCTTGATCCATCTGGTATTATCGAAATTCGTAATTTGATTAAACGACTTCCTGAAGAATATGGCATGACGATTATTATTTCTAGCCATCTATTATCTGAAATAGATCAAATGGCAACGCAAGTGGGCATTGTGACGAAGGGGAAAATGATTTTCCAAGATTCAATTGAAGCAATGCGTAGATTTGCTCAGCCGAAGGTAGTAATTAAAGTGAGCGATAGTGAAAAGGGCTGGCGTTCACTAGTTGCAAATGGCATTAAGGCAGAACATAAGGATGACCTTATTTTATTCGATGAATGCTCAGATGAAAAAGTAGCACATATTGTACAAATCCTTGTACAAGAAGGTATTTCGGTGTATCGAGTAGAGGAAGAGAAACGATCTTTAGAGGAGATTTTCCTTCAAATGACAACAGGAGAGCAAGCGCTATGATAGGGAAACTATTAACTTCTGACTTTTTGAAAATTAAACGCAAAGGATTATGGTTTTTAACAGCCTTAGGACCAATAGGTGTTGTTGCCCTACAAATGGTGAACTATGGTGTAAGGAAGGACTATTTGTTAGAGCAAAGCGAGGACGATTGGGGCTACTATTTATCAAACGTTCATTCATTTACACCACTTGCTATAGTTTTAGGGATTGCTATTTTAACTTCATTTATGGCGAGCATTGAAAATGAAACGAACGCTTGGAAGCAATTAATTGCACTACCGGTATCTAAATTAACAGTGTATTTATCAAAATTCACTGTTCTAGCTATATTATTGTTTATGTCTTCTACGATTTTAATGTTATTGTCAATGGCTTATGGTGTGTTTTTAGATTTAGGTGATAGCATACCATATGCGGAAATTGCTAAATTTGCTTATTATCCACTTTTTGCTTCGCTGCCAATATTGGCACTTCAGCTTTGGATTGCGAGCGTTTGTCATAATCAAGGGATACCAATTACAGTAGGTATTTTCGGCGTGATTTTTGCTTATTCATCATTTGTATTGCCTGACTGGATGATTTGGAAATGGCCATCGTTAATGAATCAATGGGATGAGCCCGTTATTAATGTCATGCTTGGAGTAGGCATTGGTATTTTACTGTATATTATCGGAATGATAGATTTTGCTAGAAGGGATGTAAAGTAATGGGGTCTATACTGAGCGCTGAATGGTTTAAATTACGCAAATCAAAAATGGTGCCATTAATTTTTGCGGGGCCTATAATTGGACTTTTTATCGGATTAACATCAAATTTTAGTGATGTGTCAGATTTTGGAATTAACGAATGGTATAGCTCATTAATTTCTATGAATTTATTGTATGCATTATTATTCCTACCTTTAATTTCAGGAGTATTTGCGAGTCTTATTTGTAGATATGAACATCAATCGGGTGGCTGGAAACAACTTTTAGCTCTACCTGTGACAAGAGGGAAAGTATTTGTTGCAAAGTATGTATTAATTATGCTCCTTGTGATGGCGATGCAGATACTATATTTATGTTCTATATATGTAGTAGGTCTTATGAAAGGTTACTCAGATCCTTTCCCAATGGAAATTGTGTGGAAAAGTATACTTGGTGGATGGTTAGCGACAATGCCATTAGTCGCGTTGCAGCTTTGGATGTCCATCATGTTTAAAAGTTTTGCTGCCCCATTTGCAGTAAATGTTATTTTCACTTTACCGTCTATATTAGCAGTCAATTCTGCACGTTTTGGACCTTACTATCCATGGGGACAGCCCTTCTTGATGATGAATGTAGGTGGCAATACAGGTGATGTATTCTTCGTGCCTTGGGATCAATTATTAACAGTTGTTGGAGGAGGCTTCATACTGTTTTTCCTTGGAGGATATTTATATTTTCAACGAAAAGCTGTATAAAGTGAAACGGGGATTTACTTCATCCCCTCTTAACGGCATGTTATAAAGGATAAATTTTTTCTATAGATAAAGGGAGATTTTTATAAATGGTATTTGTTAAAAGGAGCTTTTTATTAATTTCATCATTATTTCTCTTGTTAGCTCTAGCGGGCTGCGGAAAGGGTGAAGCCGTTAAAGATGCTGCAAAATATACATCTGCGGTTGAGGATATCGATATTCCAAATGATGTGAAAGTAATAGGTTTTGGTGAAGCGACACATGGAAACGTTGAATTCCAAACATTAAAGAAGGATGTATTTCAGGCTCTAATTAAAAATGAAAATGTTCGTGTTTTTGTATTAGAAGGTGATTTTGGTGGTGCTCAGCAAATTAATCAGTTTATTTTAAATGGTACTGGCACAGCTGAGGAAGCGGTAAAAGCTTTAGATTATGGTATCTATAAAACGGACCAAATGATTGAGTTTGTTCAGTGGATGCATGATTATAACATGACTGCCGATGAGAAAGATAAAATTTATTTTTACGGTAACGATATGCAACGCTATGATTATAGTAAAAAAGGGTTGCTAGATTATTACGAAGTGGTTAATAGCGAAGGTGCTAAGAAATATAAGGCACAGCTAAAAGATGTGACGAATAAAACAATGAGAGATTTATCAACTAGTCAGCTAGAGGAGCTTGACAAAAATATTGATGCAATCATAAAGGATTTGCAAACTAATAAAGACTCTTATGAAAAGCAATCATCGAAAGAAGCTTATTTATTTGCTGCTCAATATGCACAAATTATGAAGCAGCGAACGCAATTATTTTTAAATGATAGTAATTATATGAATCTTCGTGATGAATATTTAGCGAACAACTTACAATGGATTGTTGATTTTGAAGCGGCTCAAGGTCATGATAAAGTACTAATGTCTGCTCATAATGGACATATAGAGAAAACTTCTGCAAATGTGGCAGGACACAAATCTATGGGCCAATACTTAGACGAAGTGTATAAAGATGCATACTTTGCTATTGGGACTGACTTTGTTAACAATACGTTTCAGGCACAAAATGGGTCTGGTGAAAGAAAAAATTATACGATTGAACATCATAATGCTTTAGTAGACGCTTTTAGTGAGGTCAAGGACAATATTTTCTATGTTGATTTTAAAAAGGCTAATGAATCTCAGGAGTTAGCTGACATCGTAGCAAAAAAACAAAGAATGGGTAATATTGGAGACGATTTTAGCTTTTGGTACAAATTCACACAGATGCTCTATACGATTAAAATGACACCTGCTGAGGCATTTGATGGCATTATAATTGTGCAAGAGGCGACACCGACAAAAGTTATTGAATAACATGCGAAAAAAGTGCTATTACCTATCTGAAGGCAATAGCATTTTTTTATAATCATGGAACTTAAATTTCTTTTCCAGAAGCCAATAAACATCCATATAAGATGTATACTTCTGTTTCATTAAACCATCTAAATAAGTATTGAATTCCTCGATTTTGTTAATGATAAAAAAGAGGAGGTGTGGAAACGATGGCACAAGAAATTCTCTGTGAAGTCAATAACTGTACATTTTGGAACTCAGGAAACAGATGTGGTGCAGAAAAAATCTATGTTGTAAGTCAAAAGGGACAGCAGGCATCTAATAGTGAAGAAACAGATTGTAAGACATTTAATCCAGAAACACATTAAATTTTTTAAGGGTAACCATATTAATGGTTACCCTTCTCCCATATCTTTATAGATAGACATTAATTTTTTCCTTGTTAAATAAAAGCGCATGAGCATTCTTCACTTTTTCCTCTACATAATCTAATGAATACTTTCCATAGGAATCGGTTAAATCGCCAATGGCGCGAGATAAATTATCAATAATAGGAATCAACGTTTCTGAGTGATTAAGTTCTTCACCTTTATTCATTTTATCAGTAATTTCATGAGCAAGATGTTGAATCTTTCTGAGTCGCAATTTTTCAGATTGCATGGAATCCTCCTTATTGAGCCAATTTTTGATGCTTAAATATATGTCAAACAATACGTTTTCATGAATGGTTCTGGCAGTCGTTCAAAGTGATCAGGTCCGCACCGAAAGTGATCGGGTACGCCCCAAAGCTGCTCAAGCCAACAACCGACAGCTCAGGAGGAGTCCAGAAATGTTCAATTCTCATATTATTTTTTAGGTAATGTAATAATAAACGTTGTCCCATTAGAAGGTTCGCTCTGTACTGTGATAGTGCCGTTATGAGCTTGAACGAGTTTATAGACGATCGCCATGCCCAGTCCAGTTCCTTCAGAAGAAGATTCTGTAGTAGTTCCTCGATAATATTGTTGGAATATATTCTCCATCATGTGTTGAGACATCCCTACACCGTTATCCACAATGTGAATTTCTACATGCTCTGCCCTATTAAAAATCTGTGTATAAATATTTGTATTAGGTGGATTGTGGATAATGGCATTCATAAGAATGTTTTGTAATATGCGTTGCATGAATTTCGTATCAAAGTCAATGTTTATAACAGATGTTTCAGTTTTAAAATGCAATATATAGTCATTGGCATGTGGATTGTTGCTTATATTAGCAACAATTCTTTTTGTAAAATCCACAATATCCTGATTGGTTTTATGTAAGGGTAACTGACCGTCTGTATTATTAAACTGAATGACGAGACTTAAATCTTGAATAAGTTCCTCCATATGCTTGCCTTTATCTGCAATCTCTTGAATAAAGGAACGAGCTTCCTCCTTGGACCAATCGTATTGATCGTTTAATAGTAGGGTAGAGTAGCCTGTAATATACGTTAATGGCGTTTTTAAATCATGGGATATACCGGCAATCCATTCTTGTTTTGCTTGTTCAACTTTTTCACGTTCTGTTTCAGCAGCTTTTAATTTTCCTGATAAGGATTGTAGGTGTTGAAGTACCTCTCGATATAACATATAACGCATACGGAGCTTTCCTTTGCGTGTATAGATTTTAGATAGGCCAACAGGTTGTGTATAGTTTTCCTGTGATAGCTGATGGATCCAAGACATTATAAAACCAAGAGGACCCCCGAAATACCAACCAAAAACAGCGATACAAACAATAGTGCTGAATCCGAAAATCCATGCGACTAGTAGACTCTGATAAGCTTCACTAACAGATTTTTTAAAGAGTGGGAGAATACCTTCGAGTCCGATAACAATACAAATTCCACTCAAAAGCATCCACAGAATAATCCCCAGTGCAAGGTGTAACGTAAATCGAGTGTTTATTCGCATAGAGAATCCTCTTTAGGTGGAATGAATTTATACCCAATGCCCCTTAAATTCACAATGATTTTAGGTTTACGCGTATCATCCCCAAGCTTTTTCCGCAGCTTTGAAATATGAATCGTGACGGTTTTCTCCTCGCCATATACATCATTCCCCCATACGAATTCATAGAGCTGTGAAGTTGTAAAAATACGATTTGGATTTTTACAAAAGAAGTGCAGTAGCTCTAGCTCTTTAGCTGTACATTCGACGAGCTGATTGTTAACGGTTAATGTAGCAGATTCAGGATTAAGTGCAAAGTGACCGAAATCAAATTTTATACTCTGCTGTTGCTGAGAACTTTCATACATTTTTTGACGTCGAAGGATGACCTTTATTCGAGCGACAACTTCTAAAGGATTAAAAGGTTTTGTAATATAATCATCTCCGCCAATACCCAATCCCGTTAATTTATCAAAATCAGTAGAGCGAGCACTGACAAAAATAATAGGTGTATTTGTATGCTTACGTATTTCTGTGCAAAGTTCAAAGCCACTTATATCTGGTAGCATTATATCGAGCAAAATAATATCGTAATGATTTTCTTTTACAAGCTGTAGTGTACTTTTGCCTGTTGAAGCAGTATCAATATTGATAAAGTTTTCTTTCCGTAACGTAATTTCTAATAATTTTAAGATACCAATCTCATCATCTACGATTAGGATTTTTTCAGCAGTTTCCATTTTTATCCCTCATTTCAATTTCATCATAACAGCTTCTGATCTTTATATCCTTACTCTCTTGAAAAAGTTACTGTCATTTTCCATCGAGTTTACTTTGATTTTACTTTCACTTATTAAGATTAATGTAACGAATTCAAAGTGGTAAGGAGTCAATAACATGGAAACCGTTATTCAAACACATCAATTAAGTAAGAGTTTTAAAGGAGTCGAAACCGTCTCGAACGTCAATATGAACGTTAAGAAGGGAGAGATTTATGGGTTTTTAGGTCCGAATGGGGCTGGAAAAACGACGATTATGAAAATGATTTTAAATTTAGTAAAACCAACTTCAGGTGATATTAAAATATTGAATCAATCCATCTCTACTACTTCCTATCAATACTTGAGCAAAATAGGCAGTATTATCGAGTACCCTGAATTTTACGATAGGCTAACAGCGAAGGAGAATTTAGAACTTCATTGTGAGTATATTGGGGTTTATGAAAAAGGAGCTACCGAAGAGGCATTAGAAATAGTAGGTCTTAGTGGAGTTGAACATAAAAAAATACATGAATTTTCTCTGGGGATGAAGCAAAGATTAGGCATCGCACGTGCCATTGTTGCCAAACCGGAAATTCTTATTTTAGATGAGCCGATTAATGGTCTTGATCCAATTGGTATTAAAGATATTCGGGAACTCTTGCTACATCTAAAGGAGAAGTTTGGTATCACCATATTAATATCAAGTCATATCGTGTCAGAAATTGAATCAATAGCAGATACAATTGGCATCCTTCATCATGGGAAATTATTAAAGGAAGTAAAAATGGACGATATTCGAAAAGAGAACTTGGAGTATCTGGAGATACAAATAGACGATGTGAAGAAAGCAATTCATGTGCTAGAGAACAAGTTAGGAATTCGAAAATATGAAATTGTCAATCAGCATTGTATTCGAATTTTTGAACATGGCATTTCTCAATCTCAAATTAATAAAGAACTTATATTCAATAACATTGCTGTCAATGGCATTGAAAAACAGCAACAGCATTTAGAAGAGTATTTCTTAAATCTTATTAATGGAGGGAATCAAATTGCTTAAACTATTAAAACTTGAATGGAAAAAGAATAGTATGTCTAGCTATTTTAAAGGTTTAATCATTTGTATTATTGGAATTTTTGCGGCAGTTGCACTTATGGCAGTTGGTTCTGCAGATGAAAAGATGTTTCTAAATTATACAGATTTTATGTCTTTGACAAATATATTAATTCGCATTGTTTTTATCATTTTTTCAAGTGTAATTCTATCTCGTTTAGTCATTGATGAATATAAAAATAAGACAGTTCAATTATTATTTACGTATCCATTAAAAAGGAAAAAGATTATTTTTGCTAAGCTGTCTTTAGTTTTTGGATTCTGTTTCTTTAGCATTATTATTGCGACCTTTATGATGAATATCGCTGTTTATTTTTTAAATCCAATGCTGAACTTGTTTGAAGCTCCTGTTGAGATACAGGAGATGGTAGCTACAATACCGTCTACCTTTATCATTGCTTTTATGATGGCTGGGGTAAGCCTAATTCCTTTGTACTTTGGTATGCGAAAAAAATCAACAGCTGCGACAATTACATCCGCTGTTTTAATTGGATTTTTAATTAATGCAACGGTTTCAAATGGGGATACATCTACAAGTTTATCTCAATTTATCATTGTCCCAACAACAATGTGTCTATTAGGGCTTATTATCGGCTATCTGTCCTATTATAAAGTCGACAAAGTAGATTTAACTTAAAAATGAGAAAAGAGGATGTAAAGTGAAAAAAGCAATCATAGCTTTGATATTCGTTATTGCGATAGGAGGAATACTCTTCACCCTTAAAATAAACGGAGAAAAGAGCATCACTGAGAAGCAGTCCTTTGATGTTAAGCAAATTGAAGAACTAGAACTAAACATAGAGTCCTGGAATATAGCATTAGAAAATACAGAATCTGATAAACTAACAATTGAATTTGAAGGTAAGCAACAACAAAAGCAGCAAAGCAATCCTGTTGAAATTAAGAAAGACGGAAATAAAGTAAAGGTACTTCAACAAGACACTGAAAAAGGGGCTATGAAAAATTTTAGCTTTGGAAAAAAAGCTACTATTCACATTTCGATCCCTAAAAATGCAGTGAGTAAGATTGCATTAAAAAATAGTTACGGTGATATCAAAATTAACAACATTGAAACAGAAGAACTTTCAATTTCAACGGATTCTGGGGCTAAGAGCATTAAAGGATTATCGGCTGATAAAGGTACAATTACATCAAAAGATGGTGAATTGAGTATCGTAGACAGTTCTTTAAATGAATTAACAATAACTGCTACAAACGGTGATAGCTATATTACTAGAGTCAACAGTCCGAAAACGAAAATTACTTCGACTAGCGGTGAAGTCTTAATGAAAGAAATCATCGAAGGACAAGCACTATTTGTAGAAACGGCTTCAGGAGATATTACAATATCATACAAAGAGGCACCAATATCATTAGGGATTATAGCAAACAGTGAATCATCGGACATAA
Source organism: Lysinibacillus sp. 10T31 (assembly GCF_056394365.1). Taxonomy (NCBI): domain Bacteria; kingdom Bacillati; phylum Bacillota; class Bacilli; order Caryophanales; family Bacillaceae; genus Lysinibacillus; species Lysinibacillus sp. 10T31. The sequence goes on along the minus strand of NZ_JBFTHS010000001.1, from coordinate 187,921 downwards.
GCGTGAATTTAGAAGGTTACCAGAAAGAAAAACATACGGATCAATTAAAAACAGGTAAGATTGGGGATGCGTCAAACGAATTGGAACTAATTAGCAAAGCGGGTATAATAACTGTAAAATAAAAACTTACAATCTGTGAGGTTAATGAAAAAGAACTTGTTTCAAAATTAGCAGATAATAATGATATCGATTCTCCCTATTTTCTCTAGGAGGTTAGAAATGGCTAAACATATATATGTAGTAAGGCATTGCGAAGCCAAGGGACAGTCACCGGATGCTTCATTAACAGAACAGGGCTTTCAGCAGGCTGAAGTTTTAACCGAGTTTTTCGCTGACAAAAAAATTGATCGAATTATTACTAGTCCCTTTTTACGAGCAATTCAAACTATAGAATCGCTAAGTAAGAGGGAAAATATAAATGTTGAAATTGACGAACGCCTTTCAGAACGCATATTAAGCACAAGTGATTTGCCCGATTGGTATGAAAAACTTCGAGCAACTTTTACCGATATGGAGTTAAGGTTTGAGGGTGGAGAGTCAAGTAATGAAGCGATGGAACGTATCGTTAACGTCGTTGAGGAAACTTTCAAAAGTGAGTCTGAACATACAATTATCGCTAGTCATGGAAATATAATGACCTTACTTTTGAAAAACTATAATAGCGATGTTGACTTTCAATTTTGGACACGTCTAAGTAACCCAGATGTTTTTCAGTTAAGTGTTAAGGATCATGAAGTGACTCTAGAACGTATATGGGAATGATAAAAATTTATTTTGCAATAAATAGCCTCCTATTCAGTAAAAGTTCGATGTCACTAGTTAAAACGTATTCAGTGTGTAAGTTGATTGGATTGGAGGCTGCTTCAATAACCTTCATAGTATGAGGTAGAAGGCTCATTTAATATTGAAACTTCACTCGGACAGTCGCATTAATAGTCATTTGACCTTGTTCAATAGGTGTAGGAATGGTGGAATCAACCGTCGACATGGATCTATACAGGACTGGTACAATTTCATGTTCCTCAATGATTTCGATTGGCTGAGGCTGGATGGGCAAACGCATCGTCTCAGCAATTGTTTTAGCTTTCAATTGGGCATTATGAAGAGCCAAGCTGAGTGCCTGTTGGTAATAGGCATCCGTATTTTCAATGTTAAAGTGGATAGAAGAAATGCGGTTTGCACCATTTTGAACAGCTGTATCAATGACTGAGCCAACCTGATTTGTATCCGTTACTTTAACGGAAATGGCATTTGTCACTTCATAGCCTTTAAAAACTTGTTTATTGTTCTCAAATTCATAATGAGGTGCAATATTGTAGCCTGCCGTTTGGATATGTTCTTTTGGGATATGAAGAGCTAAAATGGATTGTATCACACGATTCATAATCATCGCATTTTCCTGCTGGGCATCTTGTACATTTTTTGCTTGTGTACTTACCTCTACTTGAAGCTGGACAGAGCTTACTTTAGCTATTACTTTGCCATTTCCGGTCACAACTATAACACGTGGTACATAAGGAGTTTGCTGACCGACATTTGTATAATACATAGAATACCACCTTTCGAAAGGTTCATACTATGCAAGATGAGAATCATTCAATATGAATTTTAAAATGAAGAAAAAGCGTCTAGTTCAATGTCTTGACGCTTTATTTATAAAAAAATCTGTCATACCATTTTTAATAATGCCTCTACGCCAGACATTCCTTCAGTAATACCAAGTTGATGCGCTTCATATGTTACGGATTCTAATGGAGCCGTCAATAGCTCATCAATTGTTTTCACACCAACTGCTCGACCAGCAATAATTTTTCGGTCTGCTAAGCGATCATTTAATAGACCAACATCTAAAGCCCCACACATAATGTAGCCTGTATCATTTGAAATTGTCAGCAGTGTTGTTTTTGGCAATTGAACAACTACTGCAGTGAAAAAATGGCCTTTAATCATAATAGGCTCAATTATCACCATCCGAAATCACTCCTTTTCTCTATATACATATGGCGATAGATAAAAAGGTGTTCGACTTTTCATTAAAAATTATTTGTTACTAAAAACGAATGACGCAAGTGTATTTTTCTCAATCGTAACTTTTAAAAACTTTATAAATGATGTCACAACTGATTAAGTGAATTCGTTATAAGGGAAAAAGGAGGAGTTATGATGAAGAATATTGTTATTATTGGCGGGGGTTATGCAGGAATAAATTTATTAGAGGGATTGAAAAAGGAGTTTCAAGGACAAATCGGTAAATCAGTAAGGGTCATTTTAATTGATAAAAATAGTTACCATTTCAAAAAAGTATTACTTGTCCGGGCTGCAATTAGGGACATAAATTTGAAAGTACCCTTTAAAGAATACTGTCAGAACGGAATAGAATTTATTCAAGGGGAAGCATTAGCTTTTCAGAAGAAAAATCAACAAATTACCATTAGGATTGAAAAAAAAAAAACTATAAATTTACATTATGATTACTTGGTGCTGACATTTGGAAGTGTAATTCGAGAGGTACCTAAAGATTTTAATGGAATCACATTAAAAGATAGACAGAGCGCCATAGAAATAAAAGAACAACTATTGTTATTGATGGAATCATTTAAAACCTTGAAAAAATCACAACAGAGCAAGAGTTTATTTAAGGTAGCTGTTGTAGGTGGAGGTATCGCAGGGATTGAAACAGCTGCTGAAATTGCTGTGTGGTCTAAAGAAAAGTTGGCAGAAGCAGGTGTTAATCCAAGTTTAGTGGAAGTTTTACTTTTTGATGCAAAGGATCGACTTTTACCAGAAGCACCTGTAAAAGTAAGTGAAAAACTCGTCAACCACCTTAAAAATATTGGAGTAGTCGTCAAAAATAAAACAAGGGTTTCTCATTGTAAAGATGGTCAGTTATCTACTAATGATGGCCAAAAATATTCTGTAGGAACTTTTAACTTTAATCCTGGGGTAGAAGCAAATCCAATCATTTCTAGATTAGGTTTACCTATCTCAGAAGAACATCGAATTATTGTTAATCATTCCTATCAGGTTAAAGATGAGGAACATATTTATTCCATTGGTGATTGCGCATTAGTAGTAGATTATAAAAATAACCATCCAGATGGTATGACATGTAAGGAAGCTATTCCACAAGCGACAAGGCTAAGTAAAATATTGAAGGCATCAATAAACCAAGCACCAGTGAACATATTACACGAATCATATCCCGTAAAATTCTTTTGTATTAGTTTAGGACCAAATAACGGTTTTATGTGGACACAAAAATGGGGTCTTGATTTTACGATAACTGGAAAAATAGGTGCAAGAATAAGAAACTACACTTGGGAATTAGCAAGTCTTCAAAAATAAACAGCTTATGAGGTGAGCAATGGATAATGAGTTAATAAGTGAGTTGTATAAAGAGTATAAATCACTGCTTTTTTCAATTGCCTATCGCATGACAGGTAGTGTATCAGATGCCGAGGATATCGTACAGGATGTATTTGCGCAGATAGGGAAAACCAGAGTAAATCATATGGACAATATAAAAGCTCTTTTATGCAAAATGGTGACGAATCGTTGCTTGGATTTGTTAAAGTCTTCAAGGAAAAAAAGAGAATTATATACGGGAACATGGCTGCCTGAACCTCTAGCATTACATGAGGATGATCCTTTGTTTACTATTTTAAATGATACGAGTATTTCACTAGCAATTATGATTTTGTTTGAGGAACTAAATCCAATTGAGCGGGCTATTTTTATTCTGAGAGAAGTTTTTGAGTATGAGTACCCAACAATTGCTGCAATCGTTGATAAAAGTGAGATAAATTGCAGGAAAATTTTAAGCAGAATAAAAAAGAAATTACCTGAGCTAGTTAGAAAAAATAGTATAGTTACAGACAAGTTGGAAATAAAAAATACAGTGACTGTTTTCATGTCTGCTTTTCAACAAGGAAAGGTCAATGAGCTTGTTCATATTTTAAAAGAAGATGTTGTTTATTATGCAGATGGTGGAGGAAAGGCTACAGCTGCATTACATCCTATTTACGGTCGTGAAAAAGTTTTCCGTTTATTATCTGCTCTTTTCTGTAAGTTTGAAAATAATGAAGAAAATTATACATTAGAATTGATGAATATTAATGGTACAACTGGCTTAGCACTAATATTCGAAAATAAAATTCAGGCAGTAATTGGCTTCGAAGTTGGACATGGACAAATAGAAGCAATTTATTATATGGTAAACCCTGAAAAGTTAAGATATGTTGCTGGAAATTGATTTATACGTAAAAAGTTAAAAGAATCAACTCGTTACATAAGAGTTGATTCTTCTTTTTAACTTCTTTCGCAGAAGTCTCCCACCTCTATAAGTGGTGAGATGAATGCGAATTTCCTTTGCTTTTCAGCGGGTGTCCAAACACCTGTACCTTTCGCTAAGCTTTCGGTACAAAAAATATTTGCTGAAATGCCGAGGCATAATTGATTTATTTTGTATAAGAAAGCATTGCTGTTTGCTTGAAATTTTTTAGTGCAACCGTTGCCTCGTTTTTAGTTTTATACTCGAACATACGATAAGTATTTTGTTCAAAAACTGTAATAATCCACATAATGAAAAATCCCCCTTTGCTTTTTTGTACTATAACAGATGGCTAAGTAATTAATTTTTATCTCATTGTTATATATCAGTTATATTTTTTATTTTACATCAATCAGTGGAAAAATAAAGTACTATGTGATTGTTTTCACATTTTGTTCAAAATATGATAGGTAATTTGTTGAATTTTTATGCATATAGATTTTGACATAGTTAAGAGGAGAAAACAGCCAAACCTATACAAGTATAATTCATTGTAATTCGTAAATAGTAAGTTGACGGAGTTATGTGAATTTGAACTTGGGAGGTGATGCTTATGACACGTAAATATATATTGGTTTTATCCCTTTGTTTTTTAATCATATCGGTATTTTTTACAGGGCTGACAACCTATGCGGATAAAGGTCGACCTTATTATGAGGAGACAGGGGAAGTTGTGTGGGATATTAACACAAAAGACAAAATAATTGCTCTAACCTTTGACGATGGACCTCATCCCAAATATACGGCAGCTATTTTAGATTTATTGGCAAAGTATGATGCAAAGGCGACGTTTTTTGTTATTGGAAAAAATGCAGAAAAATATCCAGACATTGTTTTACGATCTTATTCTGAAGGGCATGAGCTGGCCAATCATACGTATTCACATCCGTTTAAAGCTTCCGTAGCTGAATTACAGGCACAACTACGTAAGACAAAGGAAATAATTTATGGTATTACTGGATTTGCACCAGTTTTGTTTCGTCCTGTAGGTGGTTACTATAATGATCAAATGATCAATTCCGCTGTTAAGGATGGATACAAAGTGGTTATGTGGTCTTGGCATCAGGATACTCAAGATTGGAAACAGCCGGGGGTAAATAAAATTGTCCAAAAAGTGATGAAGGGGTCGAAGCCTGGAGATGTTATTTTGTTCCATGATGGAGGCGGCGACCGTACGCAGACCATTAAGGCACTGGAAGAAATATTACCAGAACTTAAAAAACAAGGTTATACATTTGTCACAATATCCGAGTTGATTAAAAGCAAACAGCAACAAGAGCAAGTGCAATAAGGAAAAACAAGCCATCTCAGCAGCATGAAATGGCTTGTTTTTTTCCCCGATGACAGTAAGTCATCGCGCAGCGGATAGTATAATTAGTCATTTCGATATTACCAAAATAATAGTGGCGCTAGTGCAATTCCGCCAATTGCGCCAAGTGCAATTCCTAGGCCAAAACCTGCTCCTCCGTAACCGTAACCTCCATAACCCCAGTAACCTAAACCATAACCGCCAAATCGTCTATCAGGTAGAATCCACACTTGTCTTCTATCCACCCTAGTTATTTCTCCGTAATGTACTCTGCCACCTCGTTCTTCAATTCTTACACGTTTACCATGATATTCACAACAAAGATTATAAGTATTAGCTGGATTCACAAACTATCCCTCCTTTCGACTTCCTTATAAGCTAATATATGCGGTTGCAATCATTATCACTAGCCGATTGTCTACTTCAGACATAAGCTATAGTAAGGAGGGAATGTATGTCAGTAATACCAACAGATGAGTGGCTCAATGAACTAATAGCTAGTCAAAGGCTTAATGACAGTAAAAATCCTGAGGACTTACAACGCTCTATTCTTTGCGATCGTTTAGTAGAGATTTTTATTGGTGGATCTCCCGATGAAATACAATTTGAACTACAGCAACAGGGGCTTTTTCAGTCATATGAAAAAATAGATATTAACAAGTTAAAAAAACAAAACGTTTGGGAAGTAGTACAAAAGGAATTTATATATTTAAAGGAGAGATGGAGCGGTCCAACTATACCAATCTATATCTTTCCGATAACACAGGAACAAACAATAACCAATAAAAACGGTGTTGCCTATCCAAATGCTTTGTTTTTGTATATTGGAGAGCTTGAAAAGCAGGAGCTTAAAGCGTTATTTGCACATGAGTATAATCATGTTTGTCGTCTGCAATATTTAGATAAATCTCTAAACGAAGTGACATTGTTAGATTCTATAGTTTTAGAGGGGTTAGCAGAATGTGCAGTGGAGGAGATTTACGGTGATAAATGGTTAGCGCCATGGTTGAGGTCCTACTCATTAGATAAAATGCTAGAAATTTGGAAGGAACATTTTTTACATCAAATCAATATTCAGGGTTTAAACAATCATGCTGAATTTTTATATGGTGGAAAGCTTCCTCAATGGATAGGGTATTGTATTGGTTATGAAATTGTAAGGACGTATATAAAAAATCATTCATCCAATAACCTGCATGTAAAAAGCTCAAAGGAAATACTGGCTGGGTCTGATTTCCCATTATAATCAATACCTAAGTAAAAGGTTCATCACCGAAAGTTGGGGATAACATTTTGTTGAAACGTTAATAATGAAGAATGGTTGATTGTAGTGGAGGCTGGTCGACTCCTTGGGGATCAGCGTCACAGATGAGACCCTGGAGCGAGCATCGCGAGTGAAGCGGCTCATCGGACGCCCCCAGGAAGCTTTGCTCTGTGCGAAAGCGAAGCGTCAGCAACAAAGCGCCCAGCCGGAACGGAAATCAACCCCACGCTATGAGGATAGAAAAATAACCAGTTGCCGATCAATACTCGACAACTGGTACTCTAGTTAATTTATTAGATAGCAATAATTCCTATTGCTACAGCAATGAATAGTAAAGTAATGCTCAATCCCCACATCCAGAAGAAAGAGAATTTTAAGTGTTTCCCCATTTCTAAGCCTGATAAGCCTAAAGCTAACCAAACAGCAGGGGCAAGTGGCGATACAAATGTACCTACAATATTACCAATAATCATTGCATAGGCAGTTGAAAGAGAATCAATATCGAAAGATAAGCCAATCTGTTCAACTACAGGGAATAAAGCGAAGTAATATGCATCTGTACTTAATAATAAATCAAATGGTACCCCTAATACCCCGATAATGATATGTAAATAAGATGATAGGGCTGATGGTAGAATGTGTACGGCGTTGTTGGCAATTGCAGTTAACATCCCGGTACCGTTAAGGATGCCTAAGAATAGTCCAGCGGCAATAATGATAGACGCCATCGTTAAGGCATTCGGAGCATGTGCTCGTACACGTTCCATTTGTTCTTTAGGAGAACGATAGTTGATTGGCAAGGCGATGGCCACACCAATTAAAAAGGCTAACCCTGCTGGTAAAATACCTGCAACTAAAATTCCAATAACAAGAACAGTAACAATTGCATTGATCCACAATAGTTTTGGTCGTTGTAAGCTTGTGTCTACTTCTGATGAAACAACGCCTTGTGTAATAGTATGATCATCATTTGTGAAGTCAAGGGTACCGTATTGTTTTAGAATACGGCGTTTTTCTCTAAAGCCAAGGAACACCGCTAACGCTATCATTAACACGACACCAATGATTTGAATAGTGATTAAAGGATACCAAAGTTCAGTTACATCCGTCTCTAAAACTGAAGCAACACGACCTAATGGACCACCCCAAGGAATCATATTAATTACTGCTGCAGATCCCCCAACTAATAACAGCAATAGATATGGATTCATGCGTAAACGTAAATATAAAGGCAATAAAGCTGGAATTGTAATTAAAAATGTTGAAGCTCCAGAACCATCTAGTTGCGCCACTACAGCAATTATCACTGTTATTACTGCAACAACAATAATGTTTCCTTTTGAAAGCGCAATCATTTTATTGATCAATGGTTCGAATAATCCTACATCCTGCATAATACCAAAGAAAATAATAGCAAAGATAAACATAACAGCTACGTTCATCACGGAGCTTAATCCAGAACTAAAGAATTCTCCTAATTCATCAAAATTAAAGCCAGCTATAAATGCTGCTACGATAGGTGGTATTACCATTGCTACAAGTGGTGATACACGACCACTAATAAGTAGAGCAACAATAATAATAATTGTTAAAAATCCGATTATACTTAAACTCAAAAATATTTCCTCCCTTTGTGATCAATCATTCAGATTATTTAAAAAATATCACAGTGCCAAAGAGAGGAAAACAATATAGTCATATGTTAAATAAAGAATATAATATTAGTTTTGTTCATAAGTTCCATGATATACATATTTCCGTTCAGGTCTTCCGACGGTGCCGTAAATCAATTTTGTCTGTAAAAACTGTTCGCCAACTAAGTATTCTAAATAACGGCGGGCTGTTGAACGACTTGAACCGATGAGTTCGCTTAATTGTGAGGCTGTAAGCTCCTGGGTTTTGAGATCTTCGAAAATACTTTTAACAATTTGTAATGTGTGTAAATCAATGCCTTTTACAAACGTTTCTGCATCTATTATTTTATTGTCGGATTCCCTATAAAATAATGAATCAAGATCCTTTTGAGTGACATTTTTGCTATTTTGAAATAAATGAAGTTCCTGTAAATATTTCCGAAATGCTCTTTGAAGTCGCTCCTCTTCAAAGGGTTTTATTAAGTAATCTGAAATTCCTAGGTCCAATATATCCTTTATTAAACTTATTTCAGTTGCTGCTGAGATTACGATAATTTTTATAGATGGATAGAGGTGGCGTATATGGCTTACTAATGAGCTACCTTCAACATCGGGAATATACAAATCTGTTAATATAATTTCTGGCAAGCTAGAAGTCATCTTTAGTTTTTCAATCGTTTCTTTTCCAGTACGTAAATTTTCAGTAACGATAAATCCTTGTATATTATGAACATAATCTGCATGTATTTTTGCTACTCTAAAGTCATCTTCAATAATCCATACACTTTTTGATATTGTCATTCTCAATGTCTCCTTTAGGAACTATTATTAAAAAACATGCTCCTGATAAATCACCTGAATCCAATAAAATTTCCCCATTTATCTCCTGAAGAGCTTTCTTGCTTATAGCAAGTCCATGTCCGCGATCTAGCCCTTCTTTAGTAGATACCCCTTTAGTAAAAATTTTATCGTAAATATTGTTATGGATACCTGGTCCATTGTCTTGAATCTCAAATAAGTAATGGTTTTTATAATTGTTGATTGATAGTTGAATCACTTTATCTGAGGATTCCCAGCTTTTTAAAGTTTCAATAGCGTTTTGAAGTACATTACCAAGAGCTGTTAGGATAGCATTTTCTTGTTGCTTAGATAATTCGATAGATGAAGAAATTTCGTTTAGCTCGAGTTTGATGCCTAGTTCTGAGGCTTCTGCGATTTTCCCCTGGATTAATGCAAGTAGAAGAGGGGTTGTTACATTGCTATTTAAAAAAGCTTGATTTTTAAGTTGTATGTTTCGTTCTTCTTTAATAAATTCAATTGCTTCGTTGTAATGCTTATGAACAAGTAAACCTAAAATGATATGAAGCTTATTAGCAAATTCATGAGTATATGCCCGTTGAACATTTGCATACTGTTTCATCTGTTTTAATTCATCAATGATTTTTTGAATATCTACTTTCTTTCTAAAGGTGTATAGTGAACCAATTTTCCTTTTCTTTTCAACTAAAGGCGTTTTATTTAAAATGATAATATGCTCATCAAGTGGTAGCTCTAAATTATGAATGTTTTTCTCTGCAACAATTTTAGGCGTAAAAATATGTTCAATTTTTGCACCCATCCAATCTGATAGAGACTTATTATGAGCGGAATCTAGCATTTCATAAGCACTTCTATTAATGGTCGTAATTTGATTAAAGTGATCGACAGCTATTATACCCTCGGCAGTTGTTTCTAAAATGACCTTGTTTTGTTGATATAACTTAGCGATTTGAATAGGTTCCATATTAAACAATAATTTTTTGATGTAAATGGAAATGGCTATTGCACCTAATATGCCTATTAAAAGAATAATTACGGTGTATTTGATCCATTTGTGAATATAGCTTTCGATGATTGTATCGATATTTTCTGTTAAAAAACCGACAGATACAACACCAATGATTTTATTGTCTAATATGATGGGGGCTTTACCTCGAATAGATTCGCCTAATGACCCTATAGTTTTAGAAATATAAGCATGTCTATCTAGCAAGGCAGCATCATTGTCTCCACCAACCATTTTCTCTCCAATTTTATCTTTTAAAGGATGGGAATAACGAATTCCTTCAGAGTTTCCAACGACAATAAATGCTGCGTCAATTTCTTTTCTTAAAGGTTCGACGATTGGCTGAATGATTTCACTTGGCTTTTCTTTATCAAATGCTATAATGATTTCTTCCATAGATGCGAGGGTTTTTGCAATATTTAATGCTTCCGCTCCCATCTGTTTTTCTGTCGTATCCCGTATATGTTCTTGCAATAGATACATGAACATTCCACATATTAAAATGATCAGGATACTTATTAAAAAAATCATTCTAGCTGTAAGAGATTGTAACCAACTTCTCATATTTCACCTCTATGTAGTTTGATACTCGTCATCGATTTTTCTATTGTGTAAGGTGACAGACTGCTAACTTTGCGGAAAAATAAAAATATCTCAAAAATAGCGCATTTGTCTGATGATTAGTCTATCATAAATATCCAACAAATAGAGAAGGGCCATCAAGCTTGATCTATTTTAAGATAGCGACAACCATCATTGAAAATGTGGAAGATGTTTGTTAAAACGTATACCGTGTATAGTGGAGGGTGGTCGAGGGCTCATCGGACGCAAGGAAAGCACCTCCATAGAATATTAGATACATGCTCTTCAATGACATTGATACAAATTTTCCGCTACAATATAAAGAAGGAGTGATGGTTATGTCGAATGAACTTAAAAATGTTTTACTACCAATTATTGATTTATCAACGAAGGTGCTCATTGTCGGCTCAATGCCAGGGAAGCAATCGTTAGAGAAACAGCAATATTATGGTAACCCACGCAATCACTTTTGGCCGATTATTGGGGAAATATTAGAGGTGGATGTACCTCAGGATTATGGACAAAGATTAAAATTGCTAAAGAACCATCATATCGGCCTCTGGGATACAATAGAATCGTGTGAGCGCAAAGGAAGCTTAGATGCGGCCATTCGTAATGAAAAACCAAATGATTTTAAAACGCTTTTTGAACACTATCCAAATATTGAGTTAGTGCTTTTTAATGGCGCAAAGGCATTCGAGGTTTTTAAAAAGCATATTGGCCTTGAGGTTTTAGATGGTCGAGCATATCAGAAAATGCCTTCAACTAGCCCAATACCAGGTAAAAATATTAAATCTTTTGAAGAAAAGCTTGAGGATTGGCGAGTGATGCACTCTTATTTGCCTAGATAATTACATTACAAAGAAAATCCCCTCCGATTAGTGTTACTTGACGGAGAGGATTATAAGCACTATTTAATAGATTACTGCCATGTATTGTAGTAAGATCCTGCTGGGCTATAAAAGAATTTAAAATGGTATTTTTCAGCTAGAGTATGACTTTTCTTTTCATCGTTAAATCCGATTGTCATCACCTGTGTATCGAATTTTTCTCGTATCTGAACTAATTGCTGCATCATTTTTAACGACCATTCATCTTCTCCGACTACATCATACGAAAAGTTTTCCCACATAACAAAATCGATATATGGTGCTGTAAAATCAGCTAAAGTTTGAAAGCCCCAATTTTGAGCAACAGACAAATCGTTATATTGCTGCTTTATTTTTTTAATAAAGGCAAGCATTGCATCATTTTGCGCGCCCTGTTCTTTTTCAGGTAAGTAGGATTCGATATTACCAACAGTATCTAAAAACACACCATCCAATCCTTTTTGAACAATTTGTTTTTGAATTTCTCCTAGTAAAAGTTCTTGATAGTGTTTAGAGGTCATATCCATTAAATACGAATCCCACTCAGAGAAATACATCTTTTCTCCATGCTCGTCTTTATAAAAATCCTCTTCTTTCAATTGGCTATAGAACGCTGAATTCCATTTGTCTGCTTCCATTGCGTTAATATAGCCATAAATTAATGTTCCATTTTTTTGAGCCTGTTTAATATACTTCTGCTGCATTTCGATAGGTTCCACAATGACCAAATCTAGCTTAGCCATTTCCTTGCCAATCTTTTCGTTTCCTGCATCTAAATAATATTTGTACTTCTTAACAGCGGCTAGCCTGTCTTGAATTGTTGATTCGGCAGAAGAGTTTGTTAAGTTTAAAAATAGCCAGATCCCAAAGGACAATAGGATTGTAGTAATAAGTAAAAATATTTTTCGCATAAATACTCCTTTTATTGGAAAGTGTCCCTTTTATTATACGGTGCTAACCGTAAAAATACGAATGCAGTTAGTCCGGCTGAACACAAGTTAATAGGCGACTGCTCAGCGGTTATTAGCCCTTTTACATATATTGAATTATGTAAAAGGAGGGGTTTATCATGTACAATCCATATGAAGAAATAATGCCACTGCCAGAACCCGGTTTCGAACCATCATTTGGACTACCTGGTTTTGGACCACCACCACCAACGTTTGGCCCGCCACCATCATTTGGCCCACCTAGTTTCGGTCCACCACCAGCAGGGCAAATGCCTCTTGGACCACCGCCTAGCTTTGCGCCATCACTTCCGCCTTTTGGAGTAGGTACAAGTGGTATTCAATCATGCTTATTCAGGAATACGTATATATGGATGTTAAATGGAACAGGCTTTTGGTTCTTCCTAACTGCTGTAGGAAGAGAGTTTATTGCAGGGTTCCGATGGAGTAGTAGAAGTGGTTGGCGCTTCCAAACAATTGCGAGAAGAAATATTCGCTCGTATGAATGTTCGAGATGGTAATTAAGAGTATTAAGAAGCCGTGTTAATGAATTAAAGGCATCATTAATAGGGAACTTTTATTGGCTCATAGAGTTGAAAAAATGGCCGAGGAAATCTTCCTGAATTAGAGTGATATGCTATGTGAAATGGTTGATTGGTGTTGCCTAGCCTCCACCCCAATCAACTAATTTACTTAGCATGTATTTTCTAGCATGTCGAAGCGGCAGCAACAAGGGTTTTATCTGTGCGAAAGTGAGTAGCTTGAAACGTAAATCACCCTCAAAGCTCTTTGCCCATTTGTTTTTCACCACTATGAAAACTCCTAGAGCATGTATCTCTGCTCTAGGAGTTTTATTCGTGATATGCTTAAATCTTGTCTAAGTCATCCACAAGCCGCGTATACTCTGCAAACCTTTTTTGCCATTCTTCCATTGGAAATTCTTCATGTACAGTTCCGTTTAATAAATCCGAAAGCAGGTCTAAGCATATATGCCAGCCGGCTAAATCTTTAGGCGTATGCTCAGTTAGCTCACCAATCGTTTCAAGTAATACTAATATGGAGCCATTGCTAGTAGAGGAGAGCTCAAACCTTACTGTATCTTTGCCCCAATCAAACTCGAGTACATTCTTCTCAGCATAGTCTGTAATTACTATTTCCTTATAAGTATTTGTTCCATCATTCATATTAAAGTGGATCTTGCCGTTCTTTCGAAGATCAATGATTTCTAAATTATTCATCCATTTTTGAAGCTTTTCATTCACCGTTAATACTGCCCAAACAGCATCAACTGAATGTGACAGTGGTCGATTAAATTTTACGACATAGTTATTTTGCTGTTTTTGAATAGTAGCGAGCATGGGGATCCTCCTTGTTTACTTTTCCTCATCATAAACTGCTTGGAATAGTCTTGTCACGCCTTCTTCTATTTCATTCTTCTTTAAAATTATTGAGAAGAAAATTAATAATGTCATTTCCTAGAAGCTTTATATTATGTCGACGATCGACTTGTCAGAAATTTCATCAAAAAAAAATAGTGCGCTTCAATAACAGGGGAAAAAATACTCTGGTTCATGATGGAGGGATGTACAAATCAAGCAATTACGCTTGAACTCGGAGTGATACAGCAAACAATTGAAGAATAATTTATACTAGATTTATGAACTGTTAGGCGTAAAGGACATGTGCTGAAGGTTTATAAAAGCGTTGAAAATGGATTTTATTTGAAAAGAAGGAGAGTGGTATAGGCTAGGAGCGGTAAGTACTACCTTTTGTCTTTAGTTTAGCTATTGTTTTTATTTTTGGCTCTAATATACATAAGTGTTCCAGAAAATATACAAGCAGCTACTCCCAATGAATGGAGTTTAATAAAAAATGATGCATTTTCTATAATTGCTACAAGTAGGGCAATACAAAAAAATATAAATAATGGTAGTAATCTTTGCATCTCCAATTTTTTAATCATAGTTCCCTCCTCGCTCATAAACTAAAGTTCCTTCTTTCTTTTAGTTACAGATAATGAATATAATAAAACTATTGCCAAAAAGATTACACCGAATAAATAGAACCAAAATGCGGTTGTATTTTCTCCCCGATGAATTATTACTTGGCGTAAAAGAGTAATAAATAAGACTAACATAGGGATAAGTGCAGCTTTACTATTAATCACCATTGTTCACCACTTAGTACATTAACTTTACTCCGAGTCATTCCTAATATACTTATTTACTTTTTTTTAATAATCTCCAGCGGAAATAATATTCCTTTAATTAGAAAATACATTGACTGAGCCTTTTTTACAATTGTGTGATTCCGAAACAAATAACTTGCGTATTCACGCAAGTGAACGCTAAGTGAGATGCTCCTTTAGAAGTGTATTTAAAATTAAATTCACTAACATTAATTATGTAATTTTTACCAAAAATCATTATCTTTTTTAACAATAGAATAAAAATTTGAAAACATTAACAAAAAATTACTATTCCATTTTGTTGTTTGATGTTTAATAATGATATGTACATATTTTTAAAGGTAGGTGATGGAAGAATTTGTTGTATCAAAAAAGCATTGTTAAAAAAATGAAGGATTTAGTCCTATGTGAAATTTTTGATGAGTCTTTCAAAACTATCATTTTAAATTATGTTAATGAGAAAAATGATTCGCAAATGATTTTTGGCCACCTCTGTATTATTCATTATCAAGAATTTGCACAAGATAACAATCCTGAAATTATAACAATAGCAGCAGCAATGGAACTTATAATTTTAAGCTTTGATATAATAGATGACTTACAAGATAATGATGCAGATTTTTTATGGTGCAATGAACCTGCTTTTGCCATGAATGCAACTTTAGCAATGATTTTTTTAGCGATAAAGCTAATAAATGAAAGTACTTTTAGGCATAAACAAGTAGCATTAAGTATTTTAAATGATTTTGCTTTAAAAAGTATTAATGGGCAACACTTAGATTTATTAAATAGTTGTAAGTTTGAAGAAAGCTATATAAGAATGATTTCTTTAAAATCTGGGTCATTAACAACTTTAAGTAGTCTTTTAGGGACAGCACTAGCAATAGGAGAAAATGAACCCTGTGTAGCAGAGTATTCAAATTACATAGGAGTCATTCAGCAAATAAAAAATGATATTGAAGATTTAAACATATGGAATAAAAAAAATGATTTACTGAATAAAAAGTTTTCTTTACCTATCATTTTTTTGTTTGAACAAAGTGAGGAGCATTCAAAAATTTTAACTGATTACTATTCTGGGATCACAACGTACTTAGAACAATCCAATCATTGAAGAGGCTTTAATGAATACGGGAGCTATTCACTATGCGGTTGCTCTAAAAAATACATTTAAATTTAGCGCATTAGATTTAATAGAAACGATGTCCTTTAGCGAAGAAAGTATGCCAATACTTAAAAAAATTAATGGAATGAGATTTTATATGAGAAAATTAATTCAGTATTTATTAGCAAACCCTAATTTAATAAGGTTGTTAAAAGAAAAAAAGATATCACTTGTAGGTGTTACAGCACGCGAGCAACAAGCTATAATGGAAGCATTTAATGAGCCTATCTATATAATAGGCAGTGGGTGGCGCGGAGCAGGGAAAGAATGAAGATAAACTATAAAACATTTTTATTTACGATTACTAGCTATACATTAGTAATCGTGTATATGTTATCTTTCAGTTTTAGGTTTCCGTTAATTGGTATTGAAGTAGAAAGAGTTCATAATGATTGGATAATAAAGAGCTTTACCTATCCTGAATGGGCAGACCTCAATAAAGTAGAACAAGGGAATATCATTTTAGAAGTAGATAATAAAGCAATAGAAGCAAGAAATGACTCGATGCAATATAGTATAAGAAGTGCAAATAGTATTTTATTAAAAGATACACTCGGTAATCTACGTACAATACAAATAAATTATTCAGAGCTGCCAAATCAATTTCTACATGTTTTCATCGTACCATTAGTTTATTTTTTAATAAATTTAGCGATAAGTATTTATTTATATACATATAAAAGAACATCCTTTCAATCTTTAAATATCTTTATTTTATTTATACTAACAGTTTCACTGACTTATAGTAGTGTAGGCGCTTCTACTCAAATGGATCGATTAGGCATGTTTATAATGAGTAACGGTATAATATTAAGTTTAATTTTATTAATTCATTTTTTGAGTAATTATCTTAAATCATTAAATATTAATCTCACTTTTATAGTAAACAAAAGATTTTTATATGGAGTACTTTGTATTATTTGTTTATTGACACTTTTTGAGGTGGTCAACCCTGTCATAATACCTTTCAATACAATCTTTATTTTAGTTACATTTTGTGTGCTTATACTTTATGCCATTTTTATGTTAGGCATATGTTATATAAGATATCGGAAACAACAGCTTTTGCTATTATTTTTATGTTTGATAGTACCATTCCTCCCATTTGTACTGCTCTATATTCTACCGATGCTTTTATTTAATCAATTTATAGTATCATCTTCGGTTTGTGCATTGTTTTTGTTACTTATCCCTATCTCGTTACTGTTGGTGCATTTACCTGAACGGTTGTTTGATTTAGATTATCAGATTTCAAAGATCCGCAATTATAGTTTGTTTTCATTAACTTTAGCTACTTTAATATGCGTAGGGATATATATATCAATTCATATAGACTTAATAGATTTACTATACATCTTTTTATTCGTATTTATATTATTAGTTGTTGCACTCTATTTTAAAGAAAAGATGGATTATGCAAATCGGAAGCTACTGTATTCTCCTAAAGGGGATTATATCCATGTCGTATACAAAACTATTGAGCGCATTATAAAAGTGACAACTGTAAAAGAATTATTAGATCGTTTTACAGAGGAACTATCACAACAATTAGCTATAAGTGATATCAATATTCATATCCACTCTATAGTAGATGGAACAGTTATAAAAAATGATTTACCGTCGGCTCCTGTCTTTAACACTGATACAATTGAAAAATTACGTTTAGGGGAGATAAAGAAAATAGGTGACCTTTATATAGGTTGTTTGCATGAAACCTTAGATCAAAAATACATTCTTACGATTGAAGATAAAGGTAAAATTTATTTAAAAAGAGAAGAGTTGCTATGTTTAGAATTGTTATTTATTTACATAAGTAATTTTATTGAAAATACACATTTAGTAGAAGACTTATTTAATCAATTAGATAGTGTACAAAAACTAGGCAAACAGTATCCTTCATGGTTAAGGAAGTTTGTATGGTTAAAGCTTGAAAACGAAAAATATCAACTAGCTCAAGAGCTCCATGATACGATTCTTCAAGAACAAATCCATCTAATTAGAGAGATGGATATGATTCAAGGCAAGCAAGAGCTAAATGAAATACAGCAACTCATTCAGCAGCATCGTGAATATTTAGTCGAGGTTAATCAACATTTGCGCTTTTACTGTGAAAAGTTAAAGCCACCACTATTGGACAAGCAAGGTTTACATGCTGCGTTAGATAAACTATTTGTAGAGATAGATCAGCGTGCGGATTTTGCTATGATTCTTGAAATTGAAGATGTAAAAATAGTGAATGATGAATTTCCTTTACTAATTTATCGTACAGTGCAAGAACTTCTAAACAATGCGATAAAACATTCGCAGGCAACCTATGTGAAGATACAGCTTGTTTCAACATCGAGAGGCTTTGAGTTGGTATATTTAGATAATGGTATAGGGTGTGATTTGCCCAAAATAGAGCGAAAAAATTCTATGGGACTCCAAGGAATAAAAGAGCGTATTTATGCCTATGACGGCGTTATTCATATTGAGTCAGCTCCAGATGAAGGGATGCACATTCATATAAAAATGGAGGAAGAAAATTCTTGTGATTAAATTACTTATTGTGGACGACCATCCTCTAATTTTGGATGGCAGTAAAAAGCTTTTTAGTGAAGTATCAGACATTGCTGTTGATACGCTAGAAGATATAGTGACATTTGCCGATGTTATCGAGGAAAAAGTGTATGATATTTTTCTAATTGACGTAAATCTTGGTGCTAGCAATGGTCTCACATTTGCTGAATTAGTAAAGGAAAAATATCCGTCCTCAATTGTTATTTTATATACGGGTGATAATATTAAAGATTACTATTCTTTAATTATTGAGAAGAAAATAAATAATGTCATTTCCAAAACGGCAACAAAAGATCGGATTTTAAGAACCATTTACGCAGCTATTAATAAAGACATATTACTTCCTGAAAGCTTTATTGATTATGTCGACGATCGGCTTGCCGGAAATTCCAATAAAAAAATATTACGCTTCAATAACAGGGAAAAAAGAATACTCGAGCTCGTGATGGAGGGATATACAAATCAAGCGATTGCACTTGAACTGAACGTGAAGCAACGGACAATTGAAAATAATTTATCACAAATCTATGCACTGTTAAATGTGGGAACACGAGTTGAAGCGGTAATAAAAGCGAAGGAAATGGATTTGGTTTGAAAAATTAAAGAGAGTAGTACAGAATAACGATCGGTTTGTACTACTTTTTTGTCTTTAGTTAGCGCGTATATTTTTGCAAGAGGACATGCATTAAAGAGTATGATATATAAAACAGAACCCCAATTAGAAGGTAGCGGATAAATCCCTCGTTTTCTACAAATTTATCAATTATCCACAATCCGAATATTATACTTATTGCAAAGCTAATAGCAATTAAATATTTTTACATATAAAATCTCACTTCCATTGTATAGAATTACCTAGCTATTTATTTTTGGCTCTAAAATACATAAGTGTTCCAGAAAATATACATGTAGCTACGCCTAATGAATGGAGTTTAATAAAAAATGACGCATTTTCTATAATTGCTACAAGTAGGGCAATACAAAAAAATATAAATAAGAGTAGCAGTCTTTGCATCTCCAATTTTTTAATCATATAGTTACCTCCATGCTCATTGTTCATAATACATTCTAATCTTTAGTAGTTACGAGTTTTATACGTATATATAGACAATCCAAATGCTATCAAAGCTAAAAAGCCAAAGTATATTGCAGATTTTATATTGTTATGTAAATAGTACGATATTGAAGAAATACTAAATGCAACAAACATAAAAATATTGACTCTGAACAATGATTTTTTATTCAAAATAAAGCACTCTTTTGAACATTGGGATATGTACAGCTTTACGATTAATCACAATAAGTTCACTTCTTATAATTATAAACTTCCATATGTCTTATGTACTCATAGGCTATTATTCAATGAAATATTTTTTATACAATACGTTGATTAAAGATAATAGTAGGGATATCAATATTTATTAACTTTCCATACCCAATATCCATATAAAATGAAAATAGTTTTTTATCATTTTTTTTCAGGTGGCCTAAATTGATTGTAAAGCAACACAATAAACAAACATAAACTATTGAGTATTGTTCGAAAAGTACCTGGCTCAAAAATAATTTTATTAATTCCGACAATGACAACTATTATGGCTACCGAAATGGCTGTCCTCCAGAACGTCTGCATTCGCATCTTCCTTTTATAATTTATTTCGTATTTCTCCTTTTGGTAAATTTGTAATTAGAGGCGCCTATAAATAAAGCATATACATCCCCTTATAGTCGTACAATTGCGTGATTCCACATAAACAGATTGCGGAATCACGCAATTGTATTGATATTTCCTTTCATTTAAATATAAAAGTATGTATTTATAAGAAATGGAGAATTTAGCGTTATTAAACCGAGTGATAGAGGTAGATGTTTATAAGAAATGTTTGGTTTATATACCATATTCATAAATCTTATTGGTGTAATGTTCGGATTACAATAAATCGAATATTTTACAGCAGTATAAATTGTTATATGGCTTTCTCTATAGACAATGCCATTTAATGGGGAGAAAAATAGAGAGGTAATAATAAATTTGTATAGCTTATGAATTTAAACAAATACAATTATTATTAGAATTATAGAGAGTGGTGAAATACATGTCTTTAAAGTCTTCAAATAATAAAAGAAAAGGTATTATTATATTATTATTCTTTTTATTGTATAGTTTAATTTCAATTCTATATACAATTGTAAAAAATGGTACAATCGCTGGGTCACCGGTTACATTAGCTTTTGCATCATTATATTTTTTAATCCGAGTTACTTCTAAAGAAAAGAAATAACTTACTTTTGCATTTTAAAAAGGGGAAATTACCATGCCATATCAACAAGCTTTAGAAAACTATATTGCAGCGACAAATTCCCATGATTTTAACAACGTAAAGGAAATATTGCATCCGCAGGCAGTATATTGGTTTTCGGATAAAACATGCATAACCTTAGAAGAAATAGGAGCTTATTTCAATAATGCATGGGATTTGATAAAGGAAGAAGTTTATTCGGCTACCGATGTTCAGTGGCTTACGGTTGATGAACAATCAGCTACCTGTATTTATACATATCACTATGAGGGCTATCATAATGGAAAATTTGTATCAGGAAGCGGAAGAGCAACGAATATTTTTACTGTCCTAAACAATGAATGGAAGTTAATTCATGAACATTTAAGTAGTTAAATTATTTTTATTGCAACTTGAATAAGTAGTAATGAAATGATGATTATTAGTAGTATTTTAGCTATTTTTATCGGAATTTTCGGTAGAATTAAAAGTCCGAGCTGAGAGCCAATAATTGAGCCTATTGCCATCGCCATTGCATAAGACCATTGAATAAAACCAGTTTGGTAGAATACTATAAATGCCCCTGTGCAGCTCCCGAAAATAAGTACGCGTGTGAGCTGTACAGCCTTTATGTAGGAGTAATGATAGCGTAAAAAATGCAGTATGCTGAAGGTTGAAGAGCCAGGCCCAAAGCCGCCATCATAAACTGCAATTAAAAACGGCTGCCATAATTTATTGCTGTGCTTAGTGTCATTTTCTTCGGACCTAATAGTCCATTCTTTATTTTTCAACGTGATAAATAGGGCGAAGATAAGTAGCATACATGCAATAATATTCATTGTTTTTTCTGAGATGGATACTGTTAGGAGTGCTCCACAAACGCCTCCAACAATTGCTATAGCAACATATTTCATAATAGATACTAGACGAAGCTCTTTATGATATAGAAGATAAAAAATACTCGACAGCGCCGCAATGCCCGATGAAAATTTATTCGTAGCAATGCTTGTTTGAATAGGTATACCAACAAGCATCATAGCAGGGATTGTAATTAGCCCAGCACCTCCAGCAAGGGTACCAATAAAAGCAGCAATAATTCCGATACCGATGAGCGTCAGTGAAAGCTTTGTATAAAAAAGTCCCATTACAATGGCGAAAACCACAATCAAAATAAAAGGTTTTTTCATAAGCGTCTCCTTTAACGTTGTTAGTTAAAGGGTACTGGTAAATAATTTATAAATCTAATATATTATTTTTCGTTTTGTATAAATGATATTTATACAAAATACAATTAATTTTTCCTCTTTCACTATAAATACTTCTTGAAATACAGTCCCCTTAAAGCTCCAATCTCTCCTAATTGGCCCTGCTTAGCCCCTATGAAATTGAATTGTAAATAGTTATTATTGTAAGTAATGGAAGTGATTATTTACCGAAGGGGATGGTAGCAATGAAGCAACACATATATCAATGGGGCGACTCACAAAATACAACGTTAATCTTTTTACATGGACTAGGGAGTTCGGGCTTAGCATTTGGAGAACTAGCAAAACATTTACCAGAGTATCATATCGTATCCTTTGATTTACCAGGACACGGCTATGCAAAAGCCTTGGAAGAAGAAGAGGCTTATTTTCCTTCCAATTTGATTGTAGGAATAGAAGAAATAATAAATCAGCAGTTAGGTAATACACCTCATTATTTAATTGGTCATTCTTTTGGAGCTGATTTGTCAGTAAGCCCGTAATCAAATAACGCATATAAATAACCAGGCACCTCCGGTACGATAAATGTATCAATTAGAGGAGGTGCTTCTTTATGTCAACTACCAAACTAACAATTGTCCCTGTGACACTAGATCCGATCACTGACAACTTTTCATCAACAACTTCACCACAAAACTCTCCTGAGCCGAGCTGCATCATTAAAACAACTAGTGCTGAAATTTCCTTCTTTAATGGCGTAGATGAGCGCATCATCCAAACGATCCTGAAGGAGTTGAATAATCAATGAAGCAAGATTTTACGAGCGTGCAGAACATCTACATTATTTGCGGTAAGACCGATATGCGTAAAGGTATTGACGGTCTCGCAACACTCATTCAGGATTCTTTTAAACTGGATCCATATAGTGATTCCATCTTCTTATTTTCTGGAACGAGTAAAGACCGTTATAAATGTTTGTATTTTGATGGAGATGGCTTCGCCATACTTTATAAACGATTAGATAATGGCAAGCTGCAATGGCCAAAAGATGAAAAGGAAGTACGTAACCTTTCACAAAAGGAACTCCGCTGGCTTTTAGAAGGTTTATCGCTTCAGCAGCCAAAAGCGATTACGAAATCTGCAAAAGGTGTCTTTTAAACCCACCTATTAAGATGATATAATCATCCATAACTTATACTGAACGGAAATGTGGTGAATGATTTGACGAACGTTCCTAAGAGAGAAAATCAAAATGAACGATTAATTCGAATGCTTGAGCAACAATTAGCTCAGTCAAATCGACAAATCGAAGCATTGACTGAACAAGTTCGCCAATTAACCAAGGCTTTATATGGTTCAAAATCGGAAAAATCAAAGTATCAAGCACCAGACGGACAAGGCTCTTTATTCGATGATGATCCGTCTTTTAACGAATCTGAGCAGACAGAAGAACAAAGCACGCCAACTGTTACGTATATCGTTGAGCGTAAACTACATAAGAAAAAACGGAATGATTCTTTTCATGATGGGATTGAAATAGAAGAAATTCACCATCATCCCACCAATACACAATGCGACTGTTGCCTTGGCCAAATGACTGAAGCCGGTACAACTATTGCGCGTGAAGAAGCAAAATTCATTCCGGCAAAAATGATGCGCATTCAGCATATTGAACATGCCTACGAGTGCAAGCACTGCAAAATGGATGCCACACAAAAAGCACAAATGAAACGTGGGAAAGCCCCACAAGCTGCCATTCAGCGAAGCATTGCGGGACCTACCGTTCTAGCAAAACTCATCTATGATAAGTTCATCCAATACTTGCCTCTTTACCGTCAGGTAAAGGAGTGGGAACGATATGGCCTGCTTACGAATGATAAGAACTTATCAAACTGGGTGATCCGTGCAGCTGAAGATTGGCTTCTACCGGTTTATGAACAGATGAAGCAGACATTAACAGCAAAATCTGTTCTACATGTGGATGAAACCTATGCGCAAATAATCAAACGTTCAGACGGAAAATCTGGTCAATCGAACGCCTATAATTGGGTATTCCGAAGCGTGCCAAGTCAAGGACCGATCATCGTTCTTTTTCAAAGCGCTTTATCGAGAAGCCGTTCTGTATTAGAAGACTTTACAGCTGGTTTTCAAGGAACTGTGATTTGTGATGGTTATTCTGCATACGGGAATCTACCTGACGTTACGTTCGCCAACTGTTGGGCGCATGTGCGACGCTATTGGCTGAAAGCTGATAGCAAAAACGGCAAAATTGGCGTCGATTATTGTGATCAACTATATGATTTAGAACGCCAATTTAAGCATCTTTCACCAGGTAAACGCAGAAAAGCAAGGCAAAAACATTCAAAGCCGATTGTAGAGAAATTCTTAAAATGGGTGGATGAATCACCTTTCTTCGGAAAAAATGCCTTAGCCAAAGCTGCAGAATACACATTAAATCGTATCCACGGATTAAAAGCTTTTCTGTTCGACGGTCGAATTGAAATCGATAATAATCCAGCTGAAAATGCGATTCGTCCTAATGTGATTGGTCGTAAGAACTGGCTTTTCTCTGTTAGTGAAGCTGGTGCTAAAGCGAATGCCATCTATCCGAAAAAAATTAGGATAGATGGCGATTCGTCGTGCGTACCAAGAAGGTGCGCTTATTTTTTTATATTTCGGGCTTACATTTGTCATTGCATTATGCCGCAAAATACCCAAATCGAATAAAGGGAATTATTTTGTTAGATGGCGGTTATTTGTCATCGCAAGATTTAGGCATGACATTAGAAAACGAATTACAAGGTATAGAGAAATTTTGCGATGAAGTAAGATTCTCATCTTGGGACGTATTTTTTGAATCAGAAAAAGAAGAGCTTTCACGATGGTCAGAAGAGCTTAAAGAAGCATCAAGGGCTCAAGTTAAGGAACAGGATGGAGAAATTAGACTAACGATATCTACTTTCACAGGGCAATCCATCATAAAAGGTATTGATGCGGAACCAGTCACAGATATAGTAGAACAGGTGCAATGCCCGGCTCTCTTGATCCACGCAACAAAACCAAGCGAATTAGAAGTTATTAGAAAGAAGAGTATTCGAATTTTGCAAACTAGAATTGAGAACTTGGATATTGAACCTATTGCGGATGCAGGTCATGATATTTTTCGTGAAGCACCTAAGGATGTTGCTAACAAAATAAGAACATGGGTTGAAAATCATTAATAAGGAACAGCACAAGCATGGGGAATGACACATTCAGGGGTGAAAGAAACTGATAAAAACAGAAGAAGAGCTAAAAAGCTTAATTGCTGCAGATGAATGGATGATGTGGATTTTAACTTCTTTCAGCAGACCTGCTGAAAGAAGTTAAAGCCTCCGGCGGATGTCACGGAATCGGAAAGGAGTTCTTTGTGCAAGCACAAAGCCGATTCAGGACGCAATTATGCCGAGGCATAATTGATCGACTGTAGAGAAGCTACAATTACCTGATTCATGGGTATGTGCTGGATTTATTCGTTCAAAGGTGTGGGATTATTTACATGACAAAGAATACAGAACATCATTAGCCGATATTGATGTGATATATTTTGATAAAGTAAATTCTTTAGAGAATTATGAGAAGCTATATGAACAAGAATTGAAGAAGTATTTACCGAATGAGCCTTGGTCTGTGAAAAATCAAGCAAGGATGCATGTAGTAAATAAGAGTAAACCTTATCAGTCTTCGATTGATGGAATTGCACATTTTCCAGAAATACCGACAGCTGTCGGTGTAAGGCTTACTAATGGAATACTTGAAATAGCTGCACCTCATGGTATCAAGCACTTAGTTTCTGGAATTGTCGCTCCTACACCATATTTTCAGAAGGACTCTCCAATGCATGAGGTTTATTTGAATAGAGTTCGTAACAAGCAGTGGGAATTAAGTTGGCCGAAGCTACAGATTGTCTACTAAAATGAAGCGAAGGAGTTAAAGACTTGTATCAAGATAAACATCAAATAATCTCGCATTATGAAAAATCTATCGTATTTGTGGAAAGTTTAGCAAACATAACAGAAGAACAATGGCGTACTCTTTTAGAGCCTGGAAAATGGACGGTAGCAGAGGTCATTGGCCATCTTACTCCATGGGATGAATTCGTGGTAAACCAACGTCTACCGTTTCT
Organism: Lysinibacillus sp. 10T31; assembly: GCF_056394365.1. Lineage (NCBI taxonomy): Bacteria > Bacillati > Bacillota > Bacilli > Caryophanales > Bacillaceae > Lysinibacillus > Lysinibacillus sp. 10T31. Next base: position 161,600 of record NZ_JBFTHS010000001.1, on the reverse strand, counting down.
TTTTACAAAAGAAAGCTTACCAAAAGGGCCAGATGTAAGAGAGATGAATGCTAGTGCAGCAAGGAATAGTCGTGTGCAAAGTAAAGAAGAGACAATAGCCAATTTTATCAATCAGAGACAGCAGCTAATTAACGCACTTTATCAAATAGTGGATGAGCAATGGCAGCAGGCTTTTACAATAGGTGAATCAGAATTAAAACTTTACAGTTATTTTGCTAGTTTAGTAGATCATGATTTGCATCATTTTTCTCAAGTACAAAAAGTTTTAAAGAATATAGAGGGTATAAAGTGGATATCAAGTATTTAATTGATTATTATGCACATGCATCTGTAAGTTTTACGGATGTTTTTACAAATAAAATGGAGCCGGGCCAAATAGATATTGGTCGAACAACAGCCCCTGGGAAGTGCGGTTTGGTTGTGCCGCTTGCTGGTAGTGCTATATTTAGCTTTAACGGTATCCCTTATGCCATGGAGCCAGGTATGGTCGTACATGCAGGGTCACAAATGCCAATCGAAATTAAAGTTACTAGCGATAAGGAATGGGAGTATGCAGTTGTTCATTATCATATCCCGCCCGAAGAAATATCTCAATATCCGTTATCAGCTCAGCACTTTTTAATCAATACAGGCTATCATACAAAAATTATTGACTATGTACAGCAGCTAATAGAAAGCCAAGCAATGCCAGGTAATATGTCGATATTCAAAGCCAAGATTCTATTTATGAATCTTTTGGAAGCCATTCTTATGTCGGCAAAAGTGAAGGTTCTCGATACGGCAAGTGAGCAGATGGAACAAGCTTTACAGTATGTACATGAGAATTATGCTAAACAACTTTCTGTTTCGAAAATTGCTGAAGAATTTGGTGTGGAGCGTCGTAGGTTTGCCTATTTGTTTGAACAGCATACTGGGATGAATCCTAGCGTTTACTTAACGGAATATCGTATACGACGGTCGAAGGAGTTACTGAAATATGATGATTCACCAGTAGCGGAAATAGCTGAATGTGTAGGGTATGTAGATTGCTTTTATTTTAGTCGAGTATTTAAAAAATGTACTGGAATGTCCCCGACAGCTTATCGAAAATTAATGATGGAGGAAGCTAAATACGTATAAAAAGTTGTTTCTTGAAAAAAAGAAGCAGCTTTTTTTTGTAAATCAATTATGCCTTGGCATAATTGTGTCCGGAATCGGCTTTGTGCTTAGGGCTGCACGATGCAGGTCAGTTAGCCGTTATCGCATGGATGCGATGGTTTTAGGCTAACATCCCCTAAGAACTCCTTACCGATTCCGTGACATCCGCCGGAGGCTTTAACTTCTTTCATCAGGTGTTTGAACACCTGATGAAAGAAGTTAAGAATCGGCAAAAGTCCATGTGATTCATGAAAATGTCCATTCACAACAGGTTTTCTCTTTGTTAGGATAGTAACCGTAAATGATAATGAATATCAATTAAATCCATAAACTCTATTGACTTATAAATGAAAATGATTATCATTATCAATATAATGAAGTTCGTTAGGAGAGAATAAATCTATGAATAAATATTTTAAAATGTGTGCACCCGCTCTATTAGCTCTATCCTTGGCTGCATGTGGTACGGATAAAGCGGAAGAGTCTAATACATCTACAAATAATACGGCAGAAACTAGTGCAACAGAAACACAAACAAATCAGGCGAAAACACAGACGATTACATACTTAGGCGAAAAATATGAACTTCCTGCAGAAGTGAAAAACATTGTAGCAGCAAGTTTAGAATCTATGGAGGATGCGGCAATGCTTGGTATCAAGCCTGTTGGTGTGCTAGATATCGGTGGGAAAATTCCATCATATCTTGCTTCTGAATTAGAAGGTGCTGAGCTTGTTGGAAATAAAATGACACCGAATACTGAAGCCATTCTTAAACTTGATCCAGATGTTATTTTAGGTTCCTCAAAATACCCTGAGGAAATGGCTGAAAAGCTTAAAAAAATTCAAACAATGATTCCATATTCACATGTCTCTACAAATTGGAAGGAGAATCTAACATTACTTGCCCAGCTTACAGGTAAAGAAGATGAGGCGAAAAAAATCATTGCTGATTATGAAGCGAAAGTTGCTGATTCTCAAGTGAAATCTAAAGAGCAATTAGCGGACAAGCAGGTTCTAGTTATTCGAGTACGTGGTGGAATAATGTATATCTATCCAGCGGGCGTTTATTTAAACCCTGTTCTATATGAAGATTTAGGGGCTCCAATACCAGAGATTTTAAAAACTGCAAAGGCACAGGCAGAACTATCGCTTGAAACATTAGCAGAAGTTAATCCCGATGCTATTTTCCTTCAATTCGAGGAATCAGAAAATGCTGACGCACCAAAAGCATTAGAAGAGTTACAAAAGAATCCGATTTTCGCAAGCTTAAAGGCATCACAAAATAATCAAGTTTTCGTGAATGCAATTGAACCTTTAGCACAAGGTGGTGCTGCATGGTCTAAGGTGAAATTCTTAGATATCGCAGCTGAAAAATTACTTAAATAGTTTAGATAGGCTGGTAGTAGATTTGGTGGCATCACCAGGCTATTACCAGCCTTTTATAAGATAAAGTTCAACTTCTTTCAGCGGGTGTCCAAACATCTGTACCTGTCGCTATGCTTTCGGTACAAAAAACATTCGCTGAAATAGAGGAACTCAGTCTAAGAACGCCACGTCCTGTGGCAACGACTGAGTGACCAACTTCGTGCTGTGTGGCTGTCGCTTCGCTTTCGCACAGACAAAAACACGTTGCTGGCGCTACGTTAGCACTACGCTTTCGCGCAAAAAACATTTGTTGGCCCAAAGCCTCCGGCGGATGTCACGGAATCGGAAAGGACTGCTTTGTGCTTGCACAAAGCCGATTCAGGACCGAGACATAATTGATATAGAAAAAGGTGTGGAAATTGAAAAAAACAAACATGGTGGCATTTTCAATACTAGCAGCCTCTCCATTTCTGATTGCGATTGTGGCATTAGTATCCGTTATGTACGGCACAAAAGACATTAGCGCAATAACGGTATGGCAGGCGATTACTGCATTCGACTCTTCAAATGTGGATCATCAAATTATTCGAACAGGGCGTATTCCTAGATTCGCTGCCGTTTTACTGGTGGGAGCATTTTTAGCAGTAGCTGGGGCAGTGATGCAAGGTATTACACGAAATTATTTAGCGTCCCCTTCACTAATGGGCGTTAATGATGGTTCGGCATTTATGATTACGTTAGCAATAGTATTTTTCCCGGGGCTCCCTAATTACCAAATGATTCTACTTTCAATGCTAGGTTCAGCATTAGGAGCAGGGATTGTCTTTGGTTTTGGCTCTTTAATTCGAAATGGTTTATCACCAGTAAGGCTGGCCATTATTGGAACGGTCATTGGTACGTTTTTAAGCAGTATTGCTACAGCCATTGCGATGTATTTCCAAGTATCACAAACGGTAAGTGTTTGGTATAACACAAAGGTACATATGGTGGATATGGATATGCTCATACTAGCTATTCCATTTGGACTAGTTGGTTTAGTCCTTGCATTATTATCAGCTAAGGCTATTACGATCACTTCACTGGGCGAAGATATCGCTATTGGACTTGGACAAAAAACAAAAGTAGTGAAAATTATTAGTATGCTTGCTGTTGTTTGCTTAACAGGTACAGCAGTTGCACTTGTAGGAAAGATTGCCTTTGTAGGGTTAGTCATTCCTCATATTACACGTTTCCTTGTTGGAGTCGATTATCGCTTTATCATTCCTTGTACAGCTGTAATAGGTGCGTTTTTCTTAGCGCTCTGTGATGTACTTAGTCGCTTTGTTAATTATCCATTCGAAACTCCAATCGGCGTCTTAACGGCCTTGGTTGGTGTTCCATTCTTCCTATATTTAGTTCGTAAACACGGAGGTGAACAACGTGCGTAAGAAAACCTCAAGTGTATTCGTCATGACTGTTTCCATACTCATGTTATTTATTTTTGGCGCCGGCTATCTCCATATTACAAATGGTGTTTTTGATATGTCGGTGATGGATGTTTTAAAAACATTGCTACGCATTGAACCAAATCCAAAATTTGATCTTGTCATTTTTGAATTCCGTTTACCACGTATCGTCATTGCAGCATTAGTAGGTGTTGGTTTAGGGATGGCAGGGGTTGTGCTACAAGGAATTACGCGTAATGGCCTAGCAGATCCGGGGATTTTAGGGATTAATGCTGGGGCTGGTGCAGCAGTGGTTATATTTATGTTTTTCTTTCAATTACGTCTTACATCTGCAGATATGAGTAGCTGGTTATCCATTTTGATGATGCCGATTTTTGGATTCGTCGGTGGTGCGATGGCAGCAGTGTTGATTTTCTCATTTGCCATGAAGAACGGTCATTTAGATATGCAACGGCTAATTTTAACAGGGATTGCGATAAATAGTGGCTTTGGGGCATTGTCACTGTTTTTATCATTAAAAATGAATGCTCAAGATTATGAAGCTGCCGCAGTTTGGATGGCTGGCTCTATTTATAATGCAAACTGGATTTTTGTTGTAACTATGCTGCCGTGGCTTATTTTATTAGGCTTTTATGTTTATCGGAAATCATATTTGCTCGATTATTTTCAATTAGAAGAGGATAGCATTACTAGCTTAGGGATAGCGGTAGAAAAAGAGAAAATGAAGCTGTTATTGGCAAGCGTCGGTTTAGTAAGTGCTTGTGTATCGGTATCAGGTAGTATCGGTTTTATTGGATTAATGGCACCACATATTGCTAAACAGCTTGTTGGTATACAACATCGTTATGTCATGCCAGTAAGTGCATTGATAGGTGCGGGATTGCTTATTTTAGCTGATTTTATAGGAAAAACAGTATTTGCGCCGTCTGAGCTGGCAGTTGGTATTGTTGTCTCGATTATTGGGATTCCGTACTTCTTATATTTACTAGTGAAATCGAAGGCATAGGAGGAATTAGTGTGCAAACTGCATTTAGAATGGAAAATTTGGCTTCTGGCTATGAGCAGGTTCGTGTGTTTGAAGGCTTGAATTTAACAATAGAAGAAGGAAAGGTTACGACCATTATAGGCCCCAATGGATGTGGAAAATCTACACTATTAAAAACAATTGGTCGTATATTAAAAAAGCAGCAGGGCACGGTTTATTTACAGGACCAAAACATGCAAAATTTATCGACGAAGGAAATTGCGAAAAAGCTTGCTATCTTGTCCCAGACGCCTATTGCCCCTGGTCAGTTAAAGGTGGAGGAGCTTATTGCTTATGGTCGTTATCCACATCGTAATAATGTTAATCGCCTAACAAAAAAGGATGAAGAAATGATTGAATGGGCTTTAAATGTGACAAATACGATGGAGTATCGGAATCGGGAGCTTGCTCAACTTTCGGGAGGGCAACGCCAACGTGTATGGCTTGCAATGGCCTTAGCGCAAGAAACAAGTATTCTGCTATTAGACGAACCGACAACTTATTTAGATATGGCACATCAGTTAGAGGTGCTAGAAATTGTAAAAAACTTAAACGAACAGCATGGTTGTACAATTGTTATGGTATTGCACGACATTAATCACGCGGCACGGTATTCCGATCATTTAATCGCAATGCGACAGGGGGCAGTAATGCAAACTGGAACACCTGAGGAAATTTTATGTGCAGATGTTATGCGTAGCGTATTCAGTATTAATGCACGTATTATGGAAGATCCGGTTACGAAAACACCAGTATGTTATGGCTATGATGTTATGAAGGAGGCCGACAAATGATTGAGGAGAAAATCGTGAAAGCACTCGATTATGTGACGCAGCAAATTGTATCGAAGTTTACAGATTATACGTATACGGTAAATATTTATGTACCTAATGGAGAAGTACCTGTAGGAGGTTTTCCAGTTTTATACGTATTAGATGGCTCGTCTTATTTTCATCTTGTAAAGGAAGCGGTTCGCCTACAGAGCCGTAATGCACCAAAAACAGGAGTTTTACCAGCCGTTGTTGTTGGCATTGGACATGGTGCTGACATGCACGAACGCCGATTTTATGATTTTACAGGACAAGCCGAAACGTATACTTATCCTGCAAGATTTAAAGGTAAGGGCCATGAGAAACATGGAGGAGCAGAGAATTTTAGTAGATTTTTAGAGGAGGAATTAAAGCCGAATATTCAGGCACAATTCCCTGCAAATATGCAACATGAAGCGCTGTTCGGGCATTCATTAGCAGGTTATTTTGTTCTTTGGCAATTATTCCATCATCAATCAAGCTTCCAACGTTATATAGCGATTAGCCCTTCTATTTGGTGGAATGAGCATGAACTAGTAGGTTATGCGTCAACATTTTTAAAAGAGCGTCCATTTGCTTACGAAAAATTATTCATCGGTGTGGGAGAACTGGAAACCTTTATGGTTGATGACGCGCAACAAATAGCGAGTAAATTACAGAAAATAATGGATATCTCCTTCTATGAAGCGTTGGAGGAAAATCACGCTTCAATCGTTCCAACTGTTATGAGTAGAGCAATACGTTTTGTGAACAAAAAATAAATAGTAGTAACCGCATTATTTTATGTAATGCGGTTTATTTTTAATCAAAAGGAGTACTGACAAATGAACATTATTTTGCTCATCACCAAAAGTTGTGCATTTGTTAAAACGTATGCTATTTATAAGTTGATCTTCGTTCCGACTGGGCGACTCCTTGGGGATTAGCGTCACAGATGAGACCCTGCAGCGCAGCGAAGCGGCTCATCGGACGCCCCCAGGAAGCTCTGCTCTGTGCGAAAGCGTAGTGCTAACGTAGCGGCAGCAACAAATGTTTTCTGCGCGAAAGCGAAGCGGCAGCGATAAAAGCGCCCAGTCGGAACGGAAATCAACCACACGTTATGGGGAGGAGCTATTATTTGAAGAAAGGAGAGCATGCCTTCATCGGATATATCGATGAAAAACCAGTTGCAATGGTAAGATTTACACTTAGCGCTCAAAGAATTTATCTTCATTCAGCTGAGGACTACCTCCTCGGTAGATGTTGAGATGAATGCGGATGTAGTTCCTTTTAAGTGGGTGTCCAGACTCTGAATGAAGATAAAGCCTCCGGCGGATGTCATGGATTTTGAAAGGAATGAATAAAGGATGTTAGCCTAAAACCTTCGCATCCTGCGAAAACGGCTAACTGACCTGCGTCGTGCAGGCCTGGGCACAATTCAAAATCCGGACGCAATTACGCCAAGGCGAAATTGATTTTTTAGATTATCTGTAATTCCAGAAAAACAAGGGCAAGGATTGGCTAAAGCATTAATTGCTGAGCTTGAACAGTTTGCACGCTCGAAAGGAAAAAGGATTAGTGAATGTAAAGTGCGTATGAGTGTACCAAGAAATATTGAGTTATATCAATCTTTAGGATATATTGTCACAAAAGAAAGCAAGGAAGAAAATCGTAACGGTTTCTCGCTTTCTGTAGCGACAATGGAGAAACAGCTTACGAATTAGGGGGGACTGCACTTGAGGAAAAAGCTTGGCTGTTTACATGCACATTATTCAAATATTGAGTATATAGAACAGGCATTTCAAAACATTGAGAAAGTAGAACTGGTACATTTTGTGGATCCAGGTCTTATACAGCAAGTATCAAAAGGGGCTGGAGAGTTAGCCTTTAAGGTAAAAGAGCAACTTGAATGGATGGAAAGTTGTGATATAGATGCCATTTAACTTCTTTCAGCGGCTGCTCAAACATCCGCTGAAAGAAGTTAAAGCCTCCGGCGGATGTCACGGAATCGGAAAGGAGTTCTTTGCGCAAGCACAAAGCCGATTCCGGACGCAATTATGCCAAGGCATAATTGATTAAACATGCACTAATTATATTGCATTATTAGAGGAAGAACAGCTAGAGCTTTCTATTCCAATTATTAAAATAGATGAGCCGTTCTTTGAAACGGTATGTAAAGAAAAACCGCCTCAAACAATTCTTTTTACAAATCCTGTAACCGTAGAAGGTACGATGAACAGACTTCAGCAATATGCTTTACTACATGAAAAATCCATTAATACTAAAATAAAAGTTATCGACAATACGTTTGAATTGATTATCCAAGGAAAAAAGGATGCATATAATAACGCTATTATACAAGCTCTTCATGATGTAGTAGGGGAACAGCAGCATATTTCAGTTGCACAGCTTTCAATGGTTGAGGCTGCACGGCAATTCGAAAAAGAGACAGCTTTAACGATTACTCATCCACTAAAGTCGTTAGTTAAATTTGTGATGAGTTCTATAGAATAAAAGAATGTGTATAATTTTCGGAATACTCTGTAACTATTTGTACGAAAAATTCGTTTCATAGAAAATAGCCATAACTTATAGGGAGTGTAGTAATGGGGAGATGGGTACTTATGGTAACGGTGTTGTTATTGTTGGTAGGCTGTTCAATGAATGAGAAAGCGGTTGCCCAGCCAAAGGATTTACCTGACTTTGTGCAAGAAAGTGACTTCAAATCAATTGATTGGGATAAAAAAGCTGTAGAGTTTGGAGAGAGAGGTATTATTGGTAATGAGGATAAATCAGGTGTTATCGGGGCCAATATGCCGAGTTTAAACACTCAAAAATGGATGTGGCATCTTTGGGGAAGTGAAGAACGTGATACCAAGTTAACAATTGTCGGGTATCATAGAGACTCTAAAACTGTGCATCCTATCTTAGTAGATGGTTGGACTATAGGGCTTGGTGGACCTGTTAATGGTGCAGATGCTCATACACCATCAAGTGTAAAAATCCCAAAACCTGGTGAATGGGCAATTTTACTGTATATGAATGAAAGTTATTTTGATACGTTAATTTACGATTTTAATGAATAAAGAGTGGATATTTCACACAATGACCCTCGTTTTGTGAGTAAAATTCTCGCAAAATGAGGGTTTTGCTTAGAAGAATTAATGCAAATGGCGTGAAAAATATAAAATTGGTAATATAAAAAGTAAGAAAATAGAAATGGAGGATAGCTATTATGACCGATTTACGATATCCAATTGGACAATTTCAATTTCCGGAAATAGTTACAGCGCAGCAAGTAAAGGAATGGATGGAGGATATTCGTCTATTACCAGAACAATTAGCAGATGCACTTAATGGAGCAAGTGAGCAAGCATTAACGAAATCCTACCGAGAAAATGCTTGGACTGTTACGCAGCTTGTCCACCATATTGCAGATAGTCATATGAATAGCTACATCCGTTTTAAGCTAGCTTTGACAGAAGATGCTCCAACAATTAAGCCATACAATGAGGAAGAATGGGCAAAGCTACCCGATTCCGAAATACCTGTCTCAACATCTTATAAAATGATTGAGGGCTTACATGAGCGTTGGGCTTATTTGCTGAAAAGCTTAACGGAAGAGCAATTGCAACGAGCATTTAATCATCCAGATTCAGGATTGATGACACTTGAAAAAGCTGTAGCCTTGTATGCTTGGCACGGGAAACATCATCTTGCTCATATTCAGATTGCTTTGGCGAAATAACAACTATATTTTTAGAGAGAAAAGTAGGCGATTTCCTGATTTGAAGAAAATTGCCTACTTTACTTATTACTTTTGATTTCAAGTGATGATTGTATTATACAAGGATAATGATACTGTATGGAAGTTTTAATCTAACTTACGCACTCTTTTATACAATATTAATTCCTGCACTTGCATTACCAGTAATAGTAGTAACAATTCCTGAGGAAGTAACAGAGAACACCATTAATAAACGATCACCAGCTGATACTGGCACTGGTGTAACGTTCGCAGTACCAGATGTAATAGTACCTATTGCTATTGTTGAGAGAGCTGGTGATAAATTAACAAATGCTGTTGTAGGGCTGAAAACATTACTTCCCGCAACCGCGCGGTAAATTTGCGCTGTAACTGTTGCTGTTCCTATAAGAGTTACTGCAACTGTTGCAGACAAGGATGCGGAAATAGATGTAATAGTACCAGCACGTGGAACTGAAAAGGCTTCTGTTCCAGTAGCAGTTGTTAAATCTATATTTGTACCAGTAAGAGTTAGTCCTGGAATAGACGTGCCGAATCCTACAAGACTTACTGTACCGACTAAGCCACTAGCAAGTGATGTTAAAACAACAGGAACTGTTCCTGATGAGAATGGGATGATGGAGCCTGTTGCTGGTGGAGTAGTAATACATGCAGCCTCTATAGCTTCAAATGGACCAAGTGCAGTACACTCATTTTTATTTCCGCAGCCACAGCCGCTTCCGCACATTGAATTATTCATACACATTTTTACACCCCCTTTCTTCATTATTCTATTCAGCTTAGATTGAGGGTTAAAGGCAATTATCTAGATTGCAACTTTTATTTTAAGAGAGGATATTGATTAATGAGACTTTTTTGATTGAGCATAAAAAAGTCCAATATGTATTTTCATACTTATTGGACGGATTTATTGTATAAATCTCTATCATAACTATACTCTGAACACCACAACATCAAACTAACTCCATTTTCGAAAGAAATTGAAAAATAAAGAACCCTTCTCTTTTTTATGACCTTCTTCAGTCGATTCTTCTTTTAGCTCCGGTTGCTTGTTTATCTCTTCAATTTGTGTATGGATTTCATACACTTCCTCTGACGTAGCTTCAAAAATTTCAAATTCATCACTTTTTAAAATCGGGAATTTATTTACGTCCCCTTGCTCATTAACCACTTTAGATGTATCAGGAATAACAGGCGAATTACCAGTTTCAGCTGCTTCAAGATTGTCTAGGTCATTTGTTTTTACAGAGTTCATTTCACCAACAATTACTGTGTTATTTATGTAATTCGCTGGATTTGAGGCATCGGCAGGCGGTAAAGTATTAGATTCATAAACTCTAATTGGTATTTCCTGTGCGTTCGTAGCGTTTTTAAAATGGAAGGTGGATTCGGTGGTGGTATTTTTATATAAACCATTATATATCTGGCTTGGATGAGTGTTTATTGATTGGAAGTATTGTTGATTAAAATGGCGTTCTTCGGGTACATTTCTTTGATTTTCGTTGCGAGCGGAAGATATACCATTGTTGGCATCTAATTGCCCATTTGTTGCTTTACCTGCTAGACCCTGTAACATTTTATAAGATGGCTGTGTTGATGTATTCGCCGATTGACTTGTTGTCTGTGTAATTATCTGCTCCCTTAGTGCACTGTTAGCAATAAATTTAGATGTGTTTTCAGTTTTAGGTGTAGTGGTTGGAGCTTTAGTATTATCAATCGTAAGTAGTTTGTTTAAAACCCTTAGTATTTCTTGGTTCATTTTCTCAATCATTTGATTCAGAGACTCAATTTGTGTCGATAAAAGTTTTATCTGCTCCTCATAGCCTCTGATTTGCGAATTTTGCTTATCATCTATTGTTTCAGTTACCCCTTCTAAAAGTGCCATTTGCGTTTTAATCCCATCAAAATCCTTTTTCATAAATAGGTAATCATCAATTGAAGTTTCCATTTTCAATGAAGTTAACGTATCCTTGTAGGCATCTAACTTCTGCTTCAATTTTTCAATGTCTTGAGTGGAGTACAATTTTGAATCTTCCATTGCATTTCACCCCTTTCAGTCCATTAATATTTTATTAAAAACATTTACTTTCTGTTACAAATATACAGATCCTTTCGAATATTTTAGTTTCTCCATTAGAAAAGGAAATGTAAGCAAGAATGATACATACTGATACTTAGATATTTTAATAAAAATCAGAACGAATTATTTGTTAGCCCATACACTTATAGCTAGAAAACATATGATACAAACGAAAGATAAAAAATTTATGGAGGTGTCAAAAGGATGCTAGAGAATATGCCATCCCAGGCACAGGAATTAATTTGTATAAACGTCGATAAGGTGTTTGACTGGATTGTAAAGGAAATGTCGTTCGATATTTCCCCTACTGGACCAATAACTTTTCCAGGTGTAACACCAACTACTGATTTAACAGGTGCAGTAGTTACATGTAAGGTAGTTCCAGCAACAACTAACCCTATTGTTATCTTGAACCGTGAGAATCGCCAATTCTCCATTGATGGTGCAACTGTATGTCTTCAAAATCTAACTATTCAAAAGAACTTTATTCTTACAATAGTTGTTTGTTTACCGAATGGTACTATGTTCACAAGCAATACTATTCCAGTTTCTCGTTGTGAGCAAGTTACATTATGTGCACCAAAAGGGACAGATGTAGAAATTTTATTCACAGATTTAGACTGTTTCGTGTGTACAACTGGAACATTAACAGCTGGAGCAGGTACAATTACGTTTTCTGCATTAACAATTACTGTATCAGTTTGCCAAAGTATTCAATCTACATTCCCAGTTACTGTGGAATTCTTAGCGACATTCTGCGAACCAAGAGCAGAATTACCATTCACATGTCCGGGTGTAGTTCGCCCTCAGCAATGCCCCGCTATTTTCCCAACGCTCGGCTAATGGTACTAACACATAGAAGGAAATCATATCGTAAAGAGAGGGTAATCCTCTCTTTTTTTTATGAAAGGATTTCAGACAGTGGCTATCGCTTAAAGTGGATTGGTTAATTTAATACTATTGGCAAGGGGGTACTAATTATGACTACTCGTATCGATCATGTGGAAAAAAAGATAAATGAACTAAAAAAACAAACGGATTTTTATGTTCATGAAATTAAAAAAACGGTTGAGGAGCTTATTATTCCGGATAGTGTCAACATCATTAGTTATTTCACATCCTCGTTCAATATTTCTTATAATCCTGATGAGGAGAGCTTATGCTTAGGTTCTTATCATATTCGTAATATAGGTAATCAGCCTATAACAAATCCGTATTTATGTATAAAACTGCCTGAAGATTCTCCATTCTCTTTCTCAGGAAGGTATGTCTATGAACATTTCGCGCCAAATTTAAAAGGAAACAGTAGCTGGGAGCGAATCAATGATCAATCAAGCAAGGAGGAATTCTGGCTTAGACCTATAGGAAAAACAACGTTAGAGCCAAACGAAACACTATCATTCCCTAACTTTCAAATCAAATGGGGTCATAAGTTTTCTTATTCAGGAAGTATCATGGGTTTTACATATTGTGATCAACTAAAAGATGGTGTCGTTGTCTTAAATCCTATTAATCTCAATGGAATTGGTCATACACAGGAGGATGAAAATGAGTGAGTCTGAAAATATAAATCAAAAAATAGATAGTGTTGTCCATCAACTAATAAAGGAGCAGCTTACGAATCTATCTAACTATAGTAATGCGAAAAATAACAGCTTTGCTTATCTCGAAAAAGGAACATTGAATCTACTTCTTGCCTATTTAATGTCAGGAGAAAAGAGCAAAGCTGAAGAAATTGGTGATAAGGGAATAGAAATTAAGATTATTAAGCAGCTTGATGAGATGTTAGAGGATAGTAAGGAGCAATTTGAAGAAGTGATTAGTTTACTTAAAAAAATGTCGTGATAGGAGGAGCAAGTGTGGATAATGATATTGTTAAAAACAATGATCCTATTCAGCTGCAGCAAATGATTATTTTTTTAAGAGCCGAATTAGCAAAATATAAAAATGAAGTTAAAAGGCTCAGAGATAGTGATTATTATTCACTAGTACTGAGATTAGAGCGAGAAAATGTTCAATTAACAAATCAGAAAAAGGAGCTTTCGATGGAGCTTTTAAAGCAGAAGAGAGACCATGAAAAAAAACTAAAAACTTACTATGAAGATATACAAGCAAGAGAAATCCAAAAGAAAAAACAACTTTCTTCGATAGAGGGTTTATTAAAGGAATTAGAAGAGCTACGTGCAGAAAATAAGCTAATAAAGGAAACGTTAAAATCCACTAAAGATGAATTTCTTTCTGTGAATTCAGATGTTAATTATAAGATTTTAGTGGATGGCCTTGAAAATAAGTTGAATGTTTTTACAAGGGATATAAGCCAACAAATGAAAACAATAGTTGAAGCCATTGAAAGATCTCGTGTAGAACAAACTAATTCAGACAATCTTAATAAGCATTTAGCTGAAGAAATAGAGGGGAAAAGCACTGAGATAGAAAAATTATCGGATGTAAAAAAACATAGCTTTTCTCTAAGTAGAAAAACGATGATGAATCCAGAGGTCCTTTTAAACTTAGATGTTCAAGTAAATAAAGTACTGGCTCAATCAATAGATTTTGAAAAGCAGTTGAATCATAAATTACGTTTGCTTGATGACTTAGAACACAAATTAAACGAGCTAACTATTGAAATAAATACTAATAAAACTGTATAAAGTATGTTGTGGAAGGCTGTTTCAAAAGTAAGACGAAACAGCCATTTTTATGTTACTAGGGGATTCTAGACGTAATACATATTATTTCGTTTCTCTGTGTAATGTAACTCTTTTCAAACGAGGGGAATATTTCTTAAGCTCCAGCCTTTCTGGATTAGTTCGTTTATTTTTTGTAGTGATATAGTTTTTATCACCTGTTTCTGTACAGGCCAATGTCACTTGTACACGCATAAAATAACCTCCTTTTAAATCGTAATTATTACGCTTTATACATTATTATTTTTTATGAAATATGTCAATATCGTATTTCCGTAAAGTTTTTTGCGTTGCGTTTTGTAGGATTCTATGTTTTAATTACAAATTATAAATAGTAATGATTACGATTTGAGGAGTTGTAAAGATGATAAAGAAAATCCCTGTTACAGTGTTAAGTGGTTATTTAGGTTCTGGTAAGACAACAATGATGAATCACGTTTTACAAAATGAAAAAGATATGCGTGTTGCTGTAATCGTCAATGATATGAGTGAAATTAATATCGATGCAGAACTAATTGCAAATGGAAGCGGCATTTCAAGAACAGAGGAAAAATTTGTGGAGTTATCGAATGGTTGTATTTGTTGCACGCTACGCGAGGATTTATTGCAGGAGGTGGAGCGTCTCGCAAGGCTCGGTACTATTGATTATATTTTAATTGAATCGACGGGGATTAGTGAGCCAATACCTGTTGCCCAAACATTTAGCTATTTAGACGAGGAGCTTGGAATTGATTTAACAAAGTTTTGCCAGCTTGATACGATGGTGACGGTGGTAGATGCGAATCGTTTTTGGCATGATTTTCAGTCGGGTGAAAGCCTTTTAGAGCGTAAGGAGGCAGTCGGCGAATTAGATGAACGGGATGTTGCCGACTTACTCATTGACCAAATCGAGTTTTGTGATGTGCTTGTATTAAACAAATGTGATTTAGTATCAGATGAAGAGCTTGAAAAATTAGAGCGTATTTTACGTGCCTTACAGCCTGAAGCTAAGCTAATTCGTACAGTAAACGGTGCAATAGAGCCAGCTGAAATTTTAAATACTGGATGCTTTGACTTTGAACGGGTATCAGAATCTGCTGGTTGGTTAAAGGAATTAGAGCTTGGTCATGAAAATCATACACCGGAAACGGAGGAGTACGGCATTTCTTCTTTCGTTTATAAGCGTAGAAGACCATTCCATCCAATGAGATTTGTAGAATGGTGTGATCATATGCCAGAATCGATTGTCCGAGCAAAGGGTATTATTTGGAGTGCGAAACATCAGGATGTCGCATTATTACTTTCACAGGCAGGTTCATCGGCAAAAATAGAACCGGTTTCTTATTGGGTAGCTGCTTTACCAATGGAACAGCAGCAGGATGTTTTCTTGCAAAGTCCTGAGGTAGTAGAGGATTGGGATGAGGAATTCGGAGATCGCATGACACAGCTCGTTATAATTGGTGTTGATTTAGATAAAGAGGCGATAATAAAAGAATTGGACAAGTGTTTATTAACGGAAGATGAGTTTAATAACTCATGGGAAGGTTTACAAGATCCGTTCAATTGGGAATGGCATTAAAGATTATAACAAAGAAGATTTCGGCTAAGATTCCGAAATCTTCTTTTGAAATACATGATTATAATTTGTAGCATCTCGCAAAGCTTTTTCCTCAATTGGAATACGCACAGACAGCATTGTTACATTTAAAAGTGTAAAGCAAAATGCTGTGAAATATGCTTGAAACATTAATGGTAGAAGAATAATTTCTAAGCAAACCACAGCGTAATTTGGGTGACGCATAAATGTGTAAGGGCCTTTCCGTACAACTTTTGCATCCGGTAATATGAGTATTTTTGTGTTCCAAAAAGACCCTAAAGAACGAATACACCAAATGCGTAATGCTTGCACGGCAATAAATAATAAGAACAATAACGGAAATAAAGGCGATAAAGTTTTATGGTTAGTAACTACTTCAATAATTAAAAATAGGAAAAAACCGACGTGCAAAGAAACCATGTATGGATAATGAGAGGAACCAACTTCATATGCCCCCTGTGAAAGCATCCAGTTTTCATTACGTTTTGCAATGAAAACTTCTGTCAATCTTTGTAGAATGACGAGGATCAAAATAATGTAAATAATCATGCTACTCCCTCCATTTAAGTAATACAGCTTCAGCACAGAAGCCAGGGCCGAGAGCGACGAGCAAACCAATATCCTCTTCTTGTCCTTCGTTTAACATAAATTGCTCCAATACATATAGCACGGTAGGAGATGACATATTTCCGTGAAATTTCAATATTTCCCGAGAAATATCGGTTTTTTTGGAAGCTAAATACAGAGTATCTTCATAAGCTTTTAACACTTTTTTACCGCCAGGATGTGCAATAAAATGGTTAAGCTGTTCACTATATAGTTCATGTTCCAATAAAAATTGTTCAATGAATGGGCCGAGCCAATTGGTGATGATGGCAGGAATACTTTTCTGAAAAACGACATGTAGACCATTTTTTTTAATATTCCAACCCATAACATTTTCTGAATCTGGCATCCATTTAGAGCCAGTCCCGATAATAGCAGGTATTGTTTTTTTAACTGCGATATTCACTTCATCTCCACAGACGAGTATACATGCTGCTCCATCTGCGAAAAGTGAGGCACCGATTAAATTACTTTTTGAAAAATCATTTGGCTGAAAGGTTAGACTACAAAGCTCGACACAAACGACAAGAACTTTTGCTTCAGGATGGGCACGACAAAAATCATAGGCTCTACTAACGCCGGCCGCACCACCAGCGCAGCCAAGTCCCCAAAGTGGAATACGTTTAAGTCTGTCTGAAAAAGGAAGTTTATTCATAACTCGTGCATCAATACTTGGTGTGGAAATACCAGTAGAACTCACGAAAATGATGGCATCAATTTCTTTAGGAGAAATCGGCGATTGTAAAAACGTTTCATTTTGTAAACAGGCTTGAATAACGTCAACGCTATATTGTGTAGCTAGTTCAATATATAAATCGTTACGTTCCTCAAAGGAATGATCAGTACGATGCCATTCTGGTGGCACACAAAAATGGCGTGTTGCAATACCTCCATTCTCAAAAACTTTTAAGTAGCGTTCTAATTTAGGTATCTTTGCATGAAAAAGCTCCTTCGTTAGCTCCTCCGCATTTGTCTGTTGTAATGTGTACGGTGGTTGGTATGTACTTATAGAAATGATTTTTGACAATTCAACATCTCCTTCGTCAAGAGTGGTCTTGTTCATTGTATGCAGGGAGGGAGGGGGTACATGCTTGTTAGAATATAATTGACAATTTCGGAATATTTCGCTATATTGAAAATAACTAAATCGGAAGTAGGTGATGTGACATGATGAATAGATCCGTTTTTAACGAACTGCAATTCGGTTTGTTCAATTTCACACGCCTAAAATATATAAATTGACCACGCAGTGTATTTAAATCACAATTGTGGTGATTTGTATATTCTCTTAAATGTGCCTGTGAACCTTGTAACTGCCGAATTGCGCAGAGACAAGGTTTTTTGTTTATTATCAATTGATTACAAAGGATATTCACATTTAGGAGGAAAACAAATTGAATTTAACAACTTTAGGATTTTCAACATATTTTGAAGAGCAAATGACGGGATTTAAACAGGAGGCTAAGTTGGCGAATTGTATGCCGGCTAGGGTTACCTTAGAGCACAAGCATTCTTATCGTGTACTGGCTGAAGAAGGAGAGTGGCTGGCAACGATTGCTGGACATTACGCGTATACATCATTAGCACGTGAGGATTTCCCCGCAGTTGGAGATTGGGTGCTAGTTGAGAAAATGCCAGGTGAGGAAAAGGCGATTATTCATAAATTGTTTACACGAAAATCAGTCTTTTCCCGCAAGGCCGCGGGGCTGGAAATACAAGAGCAGATTGTAGCATCGAACGTTGATATCGTACTTCTAGTTATGAGCTTAAATGCTGATTTTAATATTCGCCGTTTGGAACGTTATTTAGTAGCTGCGTGGGATTCAGGCGCGAAGCCGGTCGTTGTATTGACGAAGGCTGATCTCTGTGAAGATGTCTCTAGTAAGATACGTGAAGTTGAGTCTGTAGCGTTTGGTGTGGATATTTTTGTGACTAGTGCACTGTCAGGTGAGGGAGTAGAAGATATTCGTGCGCTATTTACGGAAGGTGTGACAGGAGCATTACTTGGCTCTTCTGGCGCCGGGAAATCCACTTTGACCAATGCGCTTAGTGGTGATGAGCTTATGAAGGTTTCGGATATTCGTGAAGATGATGCGAAGGGGCGCCATACAACAACGCATCGTGAGTTAGTTCTATTGCCAGAAGGTGGTTGTTTAATTGATACGCCTGGAATGCGAGAGCTACAATTATGGGATCAGAGTGATAGCCTATCCTCTAGTTTTCAGGATATTGAGGAACTTTCTGCGGCCTGCCGTTACAGGGATTGTACACATAAGAAGGAGCCACATTGTGCTGTACAGCAAGCAATTACAGATGGCGAGCTTGAACAATCACGTCTCCAAAGCTACTTTAAATTGCAAAGAGAGCTTGCGTTTATCGAGCGCAAAACAAATGCTCAAGCAAAACTAATTGAGCAACGTAAATGGAAGCAAATTGCGAAAGGCTTAAAGAAGGGCAAAAAATCAAATTAAACTTGATATGAGAGTGAGTAGTTATCAGCAATTTCATAGTTGGGGGCACATGCATGACAATCCAGAATATTAATCATATATTATTTTCAGTTTCAAATTTAGAGGAATCCATCGCATTCTATGAAAAGGTTTTTGACGCAAAATTATTAGTGAAGGGTAGAACTACAGCCTATTTTGATGTAAATGGGCTGTGGCTTGCCCTGAATGTAGAAAAGGATATTCCACGCAATGAAATACATCAATCTTATACACATATAGCGTTTTCTATTCAGGAGGACGATTTTGACAAAATGTATGAAAAGCTAGTCCAACATAATGTCAATATTCTGGAGGGCAGAAAAAGAGATTTACGAGATAAAAAGTCGATTTACTTCACGGATCCAGACGGTCATAAATTCGAATTTCATACAGGGACTTTACAGGATCGACTGGATTATTATAAGAAGGAAAAGATGCATATGGAGTTTTTTGATGTCTAATGTTGCAACACTCCTTCCAATGAGAACGTTGATAATAGTAGAAGGGGTGATTTTATGAAAAAAGCTATTATTTTTGATATGGATGGTACTTTATTTCAAACAAATCTAATATTAGAGCCAGCACTGTCGGCAACGTTTGATGTGTTGCGTGCAAAGGGCTTGTGGCAGGGAGAAACACCAATAGAGAAATACCGCGAAATTATGGGGGTTCCATTACCTGTTGTTTGGGAAACGTTATGTCCTATGCATACGCTAGAGACACGTGAAGAAAGCAATGCATTATTCCATGTTAAGCTGATTGAACAGATACGTAATCGCCAGGGCGCTTTGTATCCAAATGCAGAGCAAACACTTGCTACTTTGGCAGAAAACTATGATTTATTCATTGCCAGTAATGGACAAACTGAGTATTTACAAGCAATAGTAGAAACCTATCAATTACAGCGTTTTATCAACGGTACATATAGTATTCAGTCCATTTCGAGTGGTCATAAATCTGATTTAGTGAAAAAGGTCATCGAGGAAAATGCCATTCAACGCGGAGCAGTTGTAGGTGATCGTTCTTCTGATATTCAGGCGGCGCATGATAATCAGTTACTCTCTGTTGGCGTACGATTCGACTTTGCGCAGGAAACAGAATTACAAAAAGCAGACGTCATTATTGATGATTTAGATGAGCTACTTGATTTAAAGCTGCTAGGATAAGGTTTTATAGACTACATTCACTGATTTATCGCCTAACTTTTTCATTTTATCGAGAACTTTCAGATATTTATCGACATGCATTGCAATTCAAAAGAAGAAAGAGTAAAATGGTGGAAATCTATAGTAAAAGCATTGATAAGGAAAAGTAAATTGGAGAAGCATTATATAGAGAGCCTCTGTTGGTGGAAATGAGGTAAATGATCCCTTTTGAAAATGACCTTTGAGCTTCGTACCGAAAGCAAGTTTGTGAGTAGATTACGACGAGATGGGCACTCGTTACAACAGCGGCAGTATCTTTCACTTCTTCCAGCAGGTGTCTAAACACCCGCTGGAAGAAGTTCAAGCCTCCGGCGGATGTCACGGAATCGGAAAGGAGTTCTTTGTGCAAGCACAAAGCCGATTCCGGACGCAATTATGCCGAGGCATAATTGATTAAATAAGATGAGACGTACTGATGGAGGCAAATAGTGTGAGCTATTTGTAAATATAGGTGGTAACACGGGTATACTCGTCCTAATCAATTTTGATTAGGGCGTTTTTTTTTATCTTCATTCAGGGCTTACCTGAATAAAGATAAAGCCTCCGGCGGATGTCATGGATTTTAAAAGGAAGAATTGTGCTAGCACAATTCAAAATCCAGACGGCAATTACGCCGAGGCGCAATTTATTTACATTTTTCTGTACAATTTTTTCGAGGGGAGCAACTTAGGATGACAATCGTTATTGGAGGCGCGTGGCCATATGCAAATGGTTCTTTGCATTTAGGGCATGTTGCCGCGTTATTACCAGGTGATATTTTGGCTAGATATTACCGACAAAAGGGCGAGAAGGTTTTATATGTTTCGGGAAGCGACTGTAATGGCACACCGATTTCTATTCGGGCTGCACAGGAAAACACGACAACGGAAGCAATTGCTGATCATTATCACGAGGAGTTTACAAGATGCTTCAATGATTTAGGATTTACCTATGATTTGTATACGAGAACAGATGCGCAGCACCATCATGAATCTGTTCAAACAATTTTTTTACAGCTACTAGCGAACAATTTTTTATACAAAAAGAAAATTGAACAAGCCTATTGTGAAACGGACAAGCAGTTTTTGCCGGACCGATTTGTAGAGGGGATTTGTCCAAACTGTGGTGCGAAGGCGCGTGGTGATCAATGCGATAATTGCTCAACAATTTTAGACCCACTCGATTTAATCGATAAGCGTTGTAAAATTTGTGGGAATGAGCCAATTATCAGGGAGACAGAGCATTTTTATTTTGCATTTAGTCAGTTTCAAGGGAGACTGGAGACTTATTTAGCAGAAGCAAAGGCGGAAAAACGCTGGCGGGACAATGCTTTAGGTTTAACAGAACGTTATTTGGCAGAGGGGGTTCCGGACCGCGCAGTAACAAGGGATTTACCTAATGGTATCGATGTGCCAGTGCCAGGTTTTGAAGGCAAAAAAATATATGTGTGGATTGAAGCTGTAGCAGGTTACTTAACAGCTAGTATTGAATGGGCAAAACAGCATCAAATAGCGATTGAAGATTTGTGGAATGAAGAAACGATTTCGTATTATGTGCATGGTAAAGATAATATTCCGTTCCATACAATTATTTGGCCAGCCATTCTTATGGGGATAGGGGCAAAGGCCTTACCTACACATATTGTATCAAACGAATATTTGACATTAGAAAAACGAAAATTTTCGACGAGCCAAAATTGGGCGGTATGGGTGCCGTATATTTTGAGTCAATACGATGCAGATTCTATTCGTTATTTTTTAACAATGAATGCACCAGAAAATCGTGATACTGATTTCTCTTGGCGAGAATTTATTTATAGCCATAATGGCGAATTACTTGGCGCTTACGGTAATTTTGTCAATCGAACATTGAAGTTTTTAGAGAAATCGTTCGATAGCAAAGTGCCTCAAGCCGAGATAGATGCCACTATTCGAAAACACACGATTCAGCTATTTAATGATGTTGGGATTCATATAGAAGCGGGTCATTTTAAACAAGCTTTAGAGGCTATTTTTGAATATATTCGTGCAGCTAATCGCTATTTTGACGAGCAGCAACCTTGGCTACAGGTGAAAGAGAATGTGGAAGCTGGCAATCGAACACTTGCAACGTGTGTTTATATGATTGCTAATCTTGGACAGCTGTTGCATCCATTTTTACCGTTTTCAGCTGAGAAGGTGAGAACAATGTTAGGAATTAATGAAGTGATGTGGCATGAGCAAGTGGACTTACCAGTAAGTATTAGCGAAGTGACACCACTGTTTGAACGTCTTGATGTTGGATTGATTGAAGAGGAATATCAAAAGTTAGTGGAAGGTAGCCGCTAGGAAAAATGAAAGCAGTATGACTTAATGGTGTCATACTGCTTTTAACTTCTTTCCGGAAGCATTGTTTATCTGTAGCGAAAGCAAAGCGACAGCTACAATTATACCGAGGCATAATTGATCTGTTTTAATTCATAACAGGCGTTAATTTAGCAACAACAATACTGTTGATAGCATTAATATAAGCTAGCGCACTCGCTTTTAAAATATCTGTATCTGCAGCTTTTGCGATATATTTTTCACCTTCATGCTCGATTGTAATTTTTACTTTACCAAGCGCTTCTTTACCACGAGAAACACTATTGATATTATACTCTACAAGTTTCACATCAATGTTTGTAATTTCTGCGATGGCCGAATATAGGGCATCAATTGGACCTGAGCCAACTGCACTTGCTTTGAATATCTCGCCACCCTTACGTACTTTCACACTTGCTGAAGGGAAGCTTGCGTTGCTGACGACTTGTAAATCATCGAAGTCAAAGAATTGATCACTATAATGAGTGGCATTAGCATTGTTTGCGTCATGTTTTTCATAGTAGCTTTCCACAATCACATATAAATCGTGATCGTAAACTTCTTTCTTTGCATCAGCAAGCTTTAAAAAGCCTTCGAAGATTCCTTCAAATTCATCCGCTGAAAGATTGGAAAAGCCAAGTTTTTCAAGGGCATTTTTCACCGCGTGACGCCCAGAGCGAGCTGTAAGGACTAGCTCCATATCGTCAAGACCTACATCTTCTGGATGTACAATTTCATAGGCATCACGAGATTTTAGAAGGCCGTCTTGATGAATACCAGAGGAATGAGCAAAAGCATTATCCCCAGTAATCGCTTTGTTTACTTGTACGTCCAAGCCCATAAAGCTTGAAACAAGTCGAGACGTATTCATAATTTCTCTTGTGTTGATACGTGTCTCAGCATTATAGACAGAGCTACGTGTTTTCAACGCCATGACAACTTCTTCTAATGCTGCATTTCCTGCGCGTTCGCCAATGCCGTTAATTGTACATTCAACTTTATCCGCGCCGTTTTTAATCGCAGCCAGTGTGTTAGCAGTAGCCATACCAAGATCATTATGGCAATGAACGCTTAGTAAAACGCTGTCGTCTAGGTTTTTCATACGCTCATTTAGTTTATAAATCATTGCTCCGAATTCTTCTGGTTCCGCAAAGCCGACAGTGTCAGGTACATTAATCATTGTGGCACCAGCTTTCATTACGGCTTCGATGGTTTTCCAAAGATACTCGAAATCTGAACGAGATGCGTCTTCTGTTGAATATTGGACTTGTGGTAGAAGTGTTTTTGCATATTTTACTGCATCAACGCCAATCTGTAGAATTTGATCCTTGGATTTGCTAAATTTTTTCTCAACATGAATATCAGAAGTACCAAGCACCATATGAATCATCGGATTTTCAGCGTATTTTACAGCGTTATAAACAGCATCAATATCTGCCTGTACAGCCCGTGCTAAAGCAGTAATCATAATGTCATTTGTATTTCCAACTTTTTGTGCGACAGCCTTAACTGCATCAAAATCTCCTTGTGATGAAGCCGGGAAACCAGCTTCGATAATATCGACGCCTAATTTTTTGAGTTGCTGTGCAATCTCTACTTTTTCGTATAAATTCAGTTTTGCACCAGGCACTTGCTCGCCATCACGTAAAGTTGTATCAAACACCCAAATTTTTCTTCCCATTTTCAAACACTCCTTTTGTTGTAGTTGTCATTATATTGATAATGTCTCTGCTTGAACCGTTAGCTCTGTTAGAGACGATCCACACTTAGGCCAGTAAACTTTTTGGAATCAATAAAAAAACCCGCCTCTATATAAAAATATAGAGACGAGTTTATGCTCGCGGTACCACTCTAATTGACCTTCTCCTTACAGAAAAAGTCCCCTTATCGACAGCTATCACTGTCTATCCTGTTAACGGAGGAAACCGACATCCCTTACTCAATGTTCAGGGAGTGGCTCATGGACGAGTTCAAAATGTGTGTCTATCGGTTTGCACCAACCACCGACTCTCTACAAGTACACTTGCATTTCTACTATTTCCAATCTTGGCCTACAATAATGTGTTGTTGAAAGCAATGATACTTGGGTATTGTTGGTTTGTCAACAATATTCTAAAAATTATTTCTTTTCTGTCTTATGTAATGGCAATAACTTATTATGAAATCGAACGTTTCATAACAATAAAAAAATCCTTTATTTTTGGCTTATCTCCGAAATTTGGGGATGGTGTTGTTAAAACGTATGCCATGTATATAGATTGATTGGAGTGGGGGCTGGATGCCCCTAGGAAGGCGCCAGCCGGAACGGAAATCAACCCCACGTTATGATAATGAGCATTATTTCCACAATAAATGTAAATATTTATGAGATAATAAATGGGTAATTAACAGTTTAGAAAGAAGGCGTGACTATGAAATTTGTATTTGATTTAGATGGTACGATTTGTTTTAAGGGCCAACCATTAAGTAAGGAAATTACTAATGCTCTAGAAGCTTGCATCGAGAATGGTCATGAAATCATTTTTGCATCAGCTCGTCCAATTCGTGATTTATTACCTGTATTACCTGAAAACATGCGGAAGTTTCCAATGGTAGGGGGAAATGGTGCATTTGTTGCACGGAACGGGAAAACTGTTGAGGTAACTGCATTTGCAAGGGGAATTGTAGAAGAGATTCAAAACATTATTTCAGCATTTCAACTGCCATATTTAGTTGATGGTGATTGGGATTATGCGTATACAGGTAGTGAGGCACATCCAATTTATCAAAATTTAGATCCACTAAAACTTGCGAAAAACGTATCATTACATGAACTAAAAGATATCGTAAAAATTGTTTTATTTCCTGGAGAGCAACATAAAGAAATATTAGCTGAATTACAGCAGTTACCGATATCGGTGTATGAACATACATCAGAAAATATTGTAGATATGAGCCCGAATGGCATTGATAAATGGAATGGCTTAATGAAATTAGGTGTCGCTGAAGGTGGATTTATTGCGTTTGGAAATGATGCGAACGATGCATCCATGTTTGTAAAGGCGAAGGAAAGTGTTTGTGTAGGTGATCATAAAGTACGTGAGCTTGCATCCTTACAAGTACTAAGTAATGAGACTGCTGTAATTGACAAGTTAAATACGTTAAATGAAAAGTACAAATAAGAGGTGACGACAATGGATTTACGCAAATTGTTAAAGCTTTTGCATGAGACGGAAGGCTTGAAACGTAAAGCTACGACATAGTGGCTTTCAGAAGGAAGACAGGAAAGTGTAGCCGAGCATACATAGCGAGTAACATTAATGTCGATGGTTATAGAAGAACATTTACCGCAAAAATATTAGCTATCCAATAAATGATGTCATTAAATTTACTGGATTTAAAAAATATAAAAAAGTTATCCTCTCCCGAATTGTATTTAATAACCAAATACAATTCGAGAGATTTTTATGGATAATCGATAACTTTAATAAAACAAGCTTCTTGAAAAAGACTTTTTACTCCACTTTAAAACGCGAAACCTGTGTTTGTAATTCCTCGGCCATGTTTGATAGTGTGGCAGCAGAAGCGGCAACTTCTTCAATAGTCGCTAGTTGTTCCTCAGAAGCAGAAGCTACATTTTGTAGATTTGAAGAAGACATCTGTGCGATTGTTGTAATTTCATCGAAGGATGCGTAAATTTGCTCAGCACTTGATGACATTTCCTCTGAAACTGTTGTTGCTTCTTGAATTTGTTGGGATACTTGTTCGATCAGTTCAACGATTTTCGAGAAGCCTTCCTCAGCTACTTTTACTACTTGCATACCGACTTTTACCTCTTGTGTACCAGCATCCATAACAGTTATGGCACGGTCTGTATCCTGTTGTATTTCTGAAATCAGACTTGCAATCTGTTCAGCTGATTGCTTAGATTGTTCTGCTAATTTCTTCACTTCATCCGCCACTACTGCAAAGCCGCGACCATGATCCCCTGCACGTGCTGCCTCAATTGCAGCATTCAGTGCTAGTAAATTTGTTTGCTCAGCGATATCCGTGATGAGACCAATAATATTTCCGATTTCAACGGAATGATTTCCTAAATTTTTCACAACGCTAGCAGATTCTAAAACTGCTGAATTAATTGTGTCCATCTGTGTAATAACACGGTGTAGCGATTCATTTCCTTTATTAGCTTCAGTATTTGTTTCTATAGCAAGCTCTGAAACGGCAGCTGTCGTCGCAGCCAATTGTTGAATGCCTTTTGTCATAGTTTTCATAGCTGCTGAACTTTCAGTAGCATTTTTTCCTTGGGCCTCGGAGCCACTTGCAACTTCTTGTATAGAGGAAGTAATTTGTTCTGTCGCTTGGATTGTTTGTTCAGCGCTTGCAGTTAATTCAGCAGCAGAACCACTTACTTGCACGGTGTTATGACGTACATTTGTAATAAGGTCCTTTAAATTTAACGCCATTTGATTAAAGGCAAGTGCTAAATCACCTACCTCATCACGGTTCTTAATGTGAATTTGCTCAGTTGTTAAATCGCCATCAGCAATCTTTTTCGCAGTTTTTGCCATACCTTTGATAGGGCGGGAAATAAGGCTTCCCATGACCATAGCGATGATAAGACTAATAACAACAGCAAAGATGCCAAGAATAATCATTTGGAGTTTAATAGTTTGAATTTCTTTTGATGTAGCAGCGATTTTTTCTTTTATATACTCATCTTGGTAGTTAGCAAGGTTAGCTACACGTTCATCGAATTGTTTATTAATTAGGCGGCCTTGTGTACTATCGAGCTTTTCGTATTGCTCTGTTTCTCCAGCAGTCTTTAATGAAAACATTCGATCTGCGAACTGTTGGACATCTTGCTCGCTTTTATTGATTGCCTCTAATAATTCAATCGATTTTTGAGAATCGAACGAAGCCTTTAATTCATCATATTTCTTTTTAAATTCTTCACGTGACGCCGTATTACTTTGAAAATTTTGCTTGTCCCCAAGTAATAGATAACCTCTCATATTTACAATTTCTTGTTTAGCAATTACGCGTAGCTCTTGAATACTAATAGATTTAGTTGTTTGTTCTTCGAGTAACACACGATATGTTTTGTTTACGGAATTAAGCTGTTTAAAATTTAATCCTATTGTGCCAACTAATACTAAAATAACAATAAAAAAACCGAGTACTAACTTCTTGTAGATAGTAAATCGCATAGTTGTTGTTTCCTTTCTCAGTAATTTAGTAGAAATGTTACAAAAAAATGAAATATGTATATATACCATTTATATCAGATTATATGAATTTTACAAAGTATTATGAGTATTTCTACTATATATAATAGGGATAATAAGGAAAAAAGTTGTGGCTAGTATGATAAAAAAAGCTGAATAATTTGTTGTTTTACGGTTAGTGAAAGCGGATAGTTACCTGTATGTAACGAACAATTATGACAATTTGCATAAATTTGAAACTATTTGAATTGTAGTAACGTAAAATGAATAACGGAACAAGTAAGGATGTGGGAAGATGTATAGGCCAATTTTGAAATTGCCAAAAACGAAATATGAGAAGATTTGGGACTTTATCGGTGGGGGGTTATTTGTACTGTCCATCCTTTATATTTTTGTAATGTGGGGCCAATTACCCAAGAAGATTCCAGGTCATTTTAATGGTGCAGGAGAAGTTGATCGTTGGGGTTCAAAAATAGAGGTACTCATCCTTCCATTTATCGGACTATTTCTATGGATTTTGCTCGGCCTACTTGAAAAAGCTCCACATATGCACAATTACCCGGCACGCTTAAACGAAAGTAATGTAGAGGCATTTTATTTGAATAGCCGAAAAGGATTGAATGAAATAAAAAACCTCTGTCTAATTTTATTTGCAGCTATATCCTTCCAAATGATACGTATTGGACTTGGGGAAGCAGAGAGTCTTGGTTGGTGGTTCTTGCCAATATTTATAATTGCAGTAGCTATTCCGATTATTAAAGGAATAGTGGCGACTACAAAAATAAAGTAGTTTTTAAACGCTCGAGAAAATGTTCGAGCGTTTTTTTGTACGAAAATATCACTAAATCAGCTATACTATCAAAACTAAGAGAAAATTGTATTGATAATTAGAAGAGGTGTCAAAACTATGCAAAAGAAATTTAAAATTAAGGATGGACTGTCCATGGCCATTCATAATCAACCACAGGAGATGCAATTAGAAGGAATAGCCCAAACAGGAAATGCACCTCATGATCGAATAATTGCCTTTGTGTTGAATATTGATGAAATGGTAACGTATTTACAAAATGCGCTAAAGTTAAACACTCTTGCGGAACAAGGCTATTTATTTTTTGTTTATCCGAAAAAAGGCAATAAGAAGTATGGACAGTTTATTCATCGCGATGAAATCTTCCCAGCAATTCAAGTGGACGAGGAAAAATACATTGTTGGCAGTGATTATAAATTTGCAAGTCTTATGTCGTTAGATGAGACATTTTCTATATTAAGTATAAAGAGAGATGGCAAGGGACGCGGCAAGAAGAAGACAGCGAGTAGTCAGTGCGTTAGTGACTATGAAGGTAGGATTCCTCAATTGCGTGATTCACTTGCGGAAAATCCAACTGATTTAACATTTTATGAGGGACTAACACCGGGTTATCAAAAGGACTGGGCTCGTTATATCTATAGTGCGAAAAAGGAAGAGACACAAGTAGCACGCTTAGAGGAGATGCGTGAAATTATTAGACTAGGCTACAAAACAAAGGAATTATACCGAAAAGCAAAGGCAGAGGGTAAAGCATAAATGACAAAGGGAAAAAAGGTAGTGGGTTAGCAACTTGGATTCATTACGCAGCAGAGCGATTAAAAATGGAAATCAGTTTCTTCTAATTCGCTCATTATCAAAAATTAGGGATGACATTTATTAAACGTATGGAATTTAAATTTATTGGAGTGTAGACTAGGCGACTCCTTGGGGCTCATCGGACGCCCCCAGGAAGCTTTGCTCTGTGCGAAAGCGAAGCGTCAGCAAATGTTTTCTGTAGCGAAAGCAAAGCGGCAGCTACAATTGTTTTATCTGTGCGAAAGCGTAGCGACAGCAACAACAAAGCGCCTAGTCGGAACGGAAATCAATGCTACGTTATGGAATGAGTCTTCTATAAAGATACACACCTAACAATAATACAATGTTGAAAAGAGGGCAGAGTATGAAGAACACATATATTGAACAAGTGGATGAAAAATGGCGAGAGAGTTTTGCCAAACTTGTGGATATGGTAGAAAGCAATTTACCAGAGGGTTTTGAAGAGAGTATGTATTATGACATGATAAGCTATGTTGTCCCACTATCTACTTATCCGAAGGGCTATCATGTCACACCCAATACTCCCTTGCCCTTTATAAGTCTTGCTGCACAAAAACGTCATATTGCAGTTTATCATATGGGCATTTATGCAGATCAAGCGTTACTCTCTTGGTTCCAGGAGGAATATGCGAAACGAGTACCGACGAAACTCAATATGGGAAAAAGCTGTATTCGTTTTACAAGCACCAAAAATATTCCGTATGAATTAATTGGAGAGCTTGTTTCAAAAATGACACCAGCACAATGGATTACAAAATATGAAGGAGAGATAAATAAATGAAAAGTGCCACTACATTTTTAATGTTTCAGGGACAAGCGAATGAAGCTATTCAGCAATATCAACAGTGGTTTTCAGAATTACAGGTGGATAGCTTAACTTATATGGAAAACTCTCAACAGGTTGCGATGGCTGTTCTTCATTTAAAAGGTTTGAAAATAATGGTGAATGATAGTGTAATAAAGCATAACTTTACATTTACACCGTCAACTTCTATTTTTATCGAATGTGAGTCTGAAGAAGAAATTGACAGTCTAGCTGCTCAAATTTTAGAGGGTGGGCAAGCGTTAATGCCACTTAATAATTATGGGTTTTCTAAGAAATTTGCCTGGATTCAGGATCGTTTCGGTGTATCCTGGCAACTAACGTATAATTAAATTTAGGGATAAATGAATATACCTTGTCGTCAAAAGTTAGGGATGATTTTTTTAAAAACGAATACGTGTATGAGTTGATTGGAGTGGAGACTAGGCGACTCCTTGGGGATTAGCAATAGAGGAACGAAGGCTAAGACCATCACATCCTGTGATAATGCCTTCGTGACCAACATCGTGTTGGCCCGAGACCCTGGAGCGCAGCGGATGTTTTCTGTGCGAAAGCGAAGCGGCAGCAACAAAAGCGGCTCATCGGACGCCCCCAGGAAGCTCTGCTCTGCGCGAAAGCGAAGCGTCAGCGGCAAATGTTTTATCTGCGCGAAAGCGAAGCGTCAGCGGCAAATGTTTTATCTGCGCGAAAGCGAAGCGTCAGCGGCAAATGTTTTATCTGTGCGAAAGCGGAGCGTCAGCAACAAAGCGCCAAGTCGGAACGGAAATCAACTCCACGTTATGGTGATGAGCCATAGACATGAATAAATAGACGGAATAAGCTCTTAAGCAAGCAGAGAATGTTACAAAATCTGTTGCAATAGGGTTTAATCATATTAAAAGGAGAATAGCATATGGTAGTAACTTTAGTGAGACACGATATAAAATATGCTGAAGCGATGCATGCACTGTCTTCTATGCCACAGGTTCGAGATGCACTAGGGTTACCTGCTGGCAAAGTGGAAGATACGATTAATTTTATTAAACGTGAATGTGTGGACGAAGAAGCTGGAAAGACAGTCCCTCGTGTTGTTCTGGATGAGGAAGGACAACTTATTGGTGTGACAGCATTAATGTTTATTGATCACAATAAAAAGAGCTGTCATATTGGCTCATGGCTGGGCTATGAATTTTGGGGGAAAGGCTATAATCTTCAATCAAAAGTTGCGATTTTAGATATTGCATTCTTTGAGTTAGGGCTAGAGCGTGTTTTTGCAGGAGCTAGAAAGGTAAATATACGCTCACAAAAGGCACAGGAAAAGTTGTCTTTTATTCGATTAGGAGTTGAGAATGATTTTCCACAAGAACATTCATGGCTAGAAATCAAAGAAAAGCAGCCGTGTGTTTTAAATGTTTTTGAGCGCGAAGATTTTGTTCAATATCGTACATCCTTAAAGAAAGTGGAAGGTGTGCGGGAAGACTATTTACCACAGTTATTATTAGCTGATGAAAGTGAAGTCGCTGTTCGAGAATATTTAAATGACGGTGAATTATACGAAATTAAATGTGGTGAGCAGTTAGCGGGTGTAGCATTACTTCTTGAACGGTCTGATACGACAGTTGAGTTGAAAAATATTGCGATTGTACCGAAGTATCAAGGAAAAGGGCTTGGGAAAGAAGCGCTGCGACAAATAACAACAATCTGTCACTCACAAGGTTATAATACGATAATTGTTGGAACTGCAAATTCTAGTATTGATAATATTGCCTTCTATCAAAAAGCAGGTTTTCGTATGGAAGCAATTGAAAAAGATTTTTTCAGTAATTACCCAGAACCAATCTATGAAAATGGAATTCGTGCGCTAGATATGATTTTCTTTTCAAAGGCATTGTAAAATAATATTGACATAAAGAAATACCCGTCCAACTTTGAGTTGTGCGGGTATTTTTATTCGCCAAGCAACAATGCCATCAACTTTTCTTTCGAATGTAAAAAATCATCTAGAGTATAGCGATCTAGGACGGCTAAATAAGCTTGGAGTGCTTCATATAATACGCCTTTTAGCTGACATTCTGGTGCAATTTTACATAGATTATTTTCTTTATCAAAGCATTCGACAAGATGAAAATCCTCTTCTGTATGGCGTACTATTTCACCAATTGTAATGGTCTTTGGATCAATTGCTAGGCGAATTCCTCCACCTCGCCCTCGAATCGTTTCAATATAGCCCAACAATCCAAGTTGGTGTGTCACCTTCATTAAATGGTTTTTCGATATATTATAAGCATCTGAAATTTCTTGGATAGTTGATAATTGGCCATCTTCCTTCGCACCCAAATATATGAGTGTTCGGAGAGAGTAATCTGTGTATAAAGTTAAGCGCATAAGAACACCCTACTTTCTATAGTTCAAAATAATTATAGCATTTTTACCTTGAAGTATTATAAATTCAATACTTTTTTAAAGATGTATTTAAAATACATTAATTATGTCCATTTTGTTAAAGATGTATTTTATATATTGCTTTTAAAAAGTGAGAGCGTTATATTGTAATCACGAAAGGGTGGTAAGCGATATGTTAAAACAAGAAACAATACAAATTATTAAAGCAACAGTTCCTGTATTAGAAGTTCATGGAGTGGAGATTACTAAAACGTTTTATAAAAATATGTTTCAAGCTCATCCAGAATTATTAAATATTTTTAACCATACAAATCAAGAAAAAGGTCGTCAGCAAACGGCATTAGCAAACACAGTTTATGCTGCGGCAGTTCATATTGAAAATTTAGAAGCTATTTTACCAGCGGTGATGTTAATTGCTCATAAACACCGTAGTCTAGGTATTTTACCTGAGCACTATCCAATAGTAGGAGAAAACTTACTAAAAGCGATTAAAGAAGTACTTGGTGATGCAGCAACAGATGATATTATTAATGCCTGGGCTGAAGCATATGGTGTTATTGCGGATATCTTCATTCAAGTAGAAGAAGAGCTATATCAAAAAGCTGAGGGTAATGGCGGATGGCGCTTATTTAAACCATTGAAAGTAGCGAAAAAAGTAGTAGAAAGTGATCTTGTTACATCTATCTACTTTGAAAATGAAGATGGTTCCCCTCTACCAACTTATGAGCCAGGTCAATATATCAGTATCCGTGTGAAAGTACCGGGTGAAGAGTATTTAATGAACCGTCAATATACACTTTCACAAGCAAGTACAGAAGACGGTTACCGTATTTCAGTAAAACGTGAAAGCGATCATACGCCAAATGGTAA
This sequence comes from Lysinibacillus sp. 10T31, assembly GCF_056394365.1. Classification (NCBI taxonomy): domain Bacteria; kingdom Bacillati; phylum Bacillota; class Bacilli; order Caryophanales; family Bacillaceae; genus Lysinibacillus; species Lysinibacillus sp. 10T31. The sequence continues at coordinate 128,205 of NZ_JBFTHS010000001.1, read as the reverse complement.
AGTATCTAATTTTATTCACGACGTATTAGAAGTTGGAGATTTAGTGGATGTAAGTGCTCCAGCAGGATTGTTTGTCTTAGAAGAAACTTCTGCTCCAATTACATTTGTAAGTGGTGGTATCGGTGTAACTCCATTAAACAGTATGCTGCAATCATTAAAAGATAATGCGGCAAATGAAGTGAGCTTTATCCAGTGTGCACGCAATGAGAAAGTTGTAGCATTTAGCGATGATATTCAAAAGAAAGTAAATGTGCTTCCGAATGCAACATACACAGCGTTATATTCGGATGAAGATAAGAAAATTACAAAAGAATTTTTAGCTGAAAAAGTAGCCAATAATGCAGATGTTTACGTATGTGGACCTGTTGGCTTTATGGAAGCGGTCATTAAAAATTTACATGAGATTGGCGTGAAAGACGAAAAAATTCATTATGAATTCTTTGGTCCAGCCATGCAATTAGCAAAATAAATAAATATAAGGGCCCTTGTTATAAGAAGCAGTTATCTGCACTTGTAACAAGGGTTTTTGTGTGAATAGGTATGAAAAAAGTTATTAGATTTTTCAAAGTAATAAAAAAAGTAATTGAATTCATAGTAAAACAAGTGGTAATATACCTTATAAGAATACTAGGTATTGGAAGGGGAATGATAGATGGGCCAAATGATTATTACGGGACTTATTTGTGGAGCTTTACTTGGATTTGTTATGCAACGTGGTCGCTTTTGCTTAACTGGCGGATTCCGTGATATGTATTTAACAAAAGATAACCGTATGTTTTACGCATTACTTATTGCGATAGCAATTCAAAGTGTTGGTGTCTATACCTTAATTAGTTTAAAGGTATTTGAATTCAATGCTGGCTCTTTACCAATCGTAGCTGTTATTGTTGGATCATTTATTTTTGGAATTGGTATTATTTTCGCTGGTGGTTGTGCAACAGGTACTTGGTATCGGGCAGGAGAAGGTTTAATTGGTAGTTGGATTGCATTAGCTGGTTATATGCTTGTAGCAGCAATGATGAAATCGGGCGTATTGTTGCCATTGGATAAGGCTATTAAAGAAACGAGCATTGAAAGTAATTCTATTGCCGAGACAATTGGCGTAAACAACTGGTTGATTATTACGATTTTTGTAGTAGTTGTTGCATTTATCATTTACCGTGAGCTAAAGAAGCCACGATTGAAAATCCCAGGGCTAAAGCCGAAAAAAACGGGGTTAGCCCATATTTTATTTGAAAAACGTTGGCATCCATTTATAACTGCAACAATTATTGGCGTGATTGCAACTTTAGCATGGCCATTAAGTGTTGCTACTGGTCGCATGCATGGGTTAGGAGTTACAACACCCACGGCTAATATTTTGCAATTTTTAGTGACAGGACAAATTAGCTTCATAAACTGGGGTGTTTTCCTAGTACTAGGAATTTTCTTAGGATCATTATTCGCAGCAAAAATGAGTGGCGAATTTAGATTCCGTATTCCAGATACAAAAACAGCGATTAACAGCTTATGTGGTGGACTTCTGATGGGGTTCGGCGCAGGTTTAGCAGGAGGTTGCTCAATTGGTAATGGATTGGTGATGACAGCGATGATGACTTGGCAAGGTTGGATTTCATTAGGGTTTATGATTTTAGGTACATGGACAGCATCTTACTTTGTATTCGTTCGACCAAGTAAAAAGGCTAAGCAAGCTGCGCAAGTAATAACAGCGTAAAAAGGAGTGTTTTTATATGAAAAGAACATTAGAAGTAATGGGGATGGTTTGTCCATTTCCTTTAGTAGAAGCAAAAGAAGCTATAAAAGACTTAAATTCAGGCGATGAATTAGAAGTGCAATTTGATTGCACACAAGGTACAGAATCCATTCCTCGTTGGGCTGCTGAAGAAGGGCACGAGGTAACAGAGTATGAACAAGTTGGTGAAGCGGCTTGGACAATTACTATTAAAAAGAAATAAGCATTCATAAAGTATATTTAAGCGGGAAATTCGATGAGAGAATCGTCGGATTTCTCGCTTTTTTTTGTAAATGAAAGATAAGAAGATAAGGGTCACAACCTGAAAGCGACGGATAAAACGTAGATACAAGGGGAAAAAACATTGGAACGATGATTAAGAAAAAATTCGAGCTTTCATGTTGACAATATACCTAATGGGGTATATTATAAATCACGTAAGCAAGTTCAATCGATCGTTTTGAAAGGAGGCATGATAGTATGGCTTACGGTACAAAAACAGCTAATCGAGTGAAGCGAATAGAAGGTCAATTGCGTGGCGTTTTACGCATGATGGAAGAAGAAAAGAACTGTAAAGATGTGATTACACAGCTATCTGCCGTGCGTTCTGCAGTTGATCGGACTATTGGCGTAATTGTTAGTGAAAATTTATTAGAGTGTGTAACGACTGCTGAAGGGGATGCCGAAAAAGTGAATACAGCCATCCAAGAAGCGATGGATTTAGTCGTGAAAAGCAGATAAAATTTATATACCCTGAATAGTATGTGGAAGGAGGCGGTGTTACTTGGGGACATGGATTATACTTGCTGTTGTTATAGCATTTTTCGTTTGGCGAATGAAGCCAACGAAAGGGGTGCAATCGATTTCGGTGGCACAATTGAAAAGTATTTTGAATGATAAGGATAAAGTTTTTATTGATGTGCGTACACCAGCTGAATATAAGGGGCGAAATATCCCGCAATTTAAAAATGTTCCACTTGGTTCGAGCTTTGGGAAATTGCCGAAAGATAAAGAGATAGTGGTCATTTGTCAAAGTGGGATGCGTAGTAGTCAGGCGTGTAAGCAATTAAAAAAGCAAGGATTTGAACGTGTAACAAATGTCCGTGGAGGCATGAGCGCGTATTAGGAGGAGAATGGCATGAAGGAAATTTCCACAATGGAAGTACAACAAGCTATGGAGCAAGGTCAGGCAATAAAGTTAATCGATGTACGTGAAGTAGATGAAGTGGAGTCAGGACACATTCCGGGAATTATTCATATCCCACTTGGCTTACTTGAATTTCGTATGCATGAGCTAAATAAAAATGAACCTTATGTTATGGTCTGTCGATCAGGTGGTCGTAGTGGTCGTGCTACTCAGTTTTTAGAAAGTCAAGGCTTCGATGTATCCAATATGGTTGGTGGCATGCTTGCTTGGGATGGTGAAGTAAAGTAAGAAGATGCAGGGAACCTGTAGCGCTTGCTATATTTTTTTAGTAAAAATAATACCCGTATAGGTATGAGGAGGAAGTTATGAGTATTAAGGTGGATTTTCAGCTAGATGCCAAGGGGCTTTCTTGTCCTATGCCAATTGTTAAAACGAAAAAGGCGATGGTTGATTTAGTAGATGGTCAAATTTTAGAAGTATCAGCAACAGATAAGGGCTCGAAGGCGGATATTGCTGCATGGGCTGGATCTGTGGGTCATCAATATATTGGGACAGCGGAAGAAGAAAGTGTGCTTAAACATTACATTCGCAAATGCTCAGATGACACAATGGAAGAGAAAATATTTGAACGAACTATTGCGTTAGAAGAAGCGGTGGAAAGGGAAGGTCTTATTCTCGATGTTCGCGAGGAGGCTGAGTTTGCTTTTGAACACATCGAGGGAGCGAAGTCGATCCCGATGGGTGAACTAGAAGCACGTCTTTCTGAACTTGATAAAGAGCAAGAGGTTTATGTCGTATGTCGAACAGGAAAGCGTAGTGATTTAGCTGCTCAAAAGCTTGTGGCACATGGCTTTACAAAGGTATTTAACGTTCTACCAGGTATGACGTCCTGGACGGGCAATTTAACAAAAAACTTTTAGGAGGAATTTATTATGTCAAATAAAGTAGCGATTATTGCAAGTAACGGTGGTCTTTTCGATGCGTATAAGGTGTTCAATATTGCAACAGCGGCGGCTGCTACTGAAAAAGAAGTAGCCATCTTCTTTACATTCGAAGGGTTAAATTTAATTCATAAACAAGGAATGCATGCATTACCTATGCCTGCGGGAGCGGAGCATTATGCAGAAGGGTTTGCTAAAGCTAATGTACCAGCAATTCCGCAATTGGTGGAAATGGCACAGGAATTAGATGTGAAATTAATCGCGTGTCAAATGACTATGGATGTAATGGGTTTAACGACAGATGATTTTGTTGAAGGTATCGAGGTTGGGGGAGCTGTGACGTTCTTAGAGTTTGCTAAAGATGCAGCACCGTCATTAACATTCTAATTAATTTGTAACTACAAGCGGAGAGGACGGTCCTTTCCGCTAAAAAAACCAACGAAATAATACCTTAGGGGGTAAGTGGAGTGTCAGTTCTAAAATGGAGCGCATCACAAGTGGCGAAAAAAGTAATTAATAATGAAGAATTATTTATTTTAGATGTTCGAAATGCGGATGCATTCGAAGATTGGAAAATTGATGGTCATAAATTTGAATACTTTAATATTCCGTATTTTGAGCTGTTAGACGGCGTCGAGGATATTTTACCGAAGATTCCAGCTGACAAAGATGTGTTAGTCGTTTGTGCGAAAGAGGGTTCATCTCTAATGGTAGCTGAGATGTTATCAGAAGCAGGGCGTACGGTGGCTTATTTAGAAGGTGGAATGAAAACGTGGAGTGAATATTTAGAACCGATTAAAGTTGGAGATTTAACAGATGGTGGTGAGCTTTACCAATTTGTACGTTTAGGGAAGGGTTGCCTTTCTTATATGGTCATCTCTGAGGGTGAAGCAGCGATTATCGATGCTGTGCGTTTTACTGACGCATTCACAAGCTTTGCGGAGGAGAAAAATGTAAAGATTAAATATGTGTTCGATACACATTTACATGCTGATCATATTTCAGGTGGTCGACATATAGCAGCTACTACTGGTGCGACGTATTATTTACCACCAAAAGATGCAGAAGAGGTTGTGTTTGACTATACACCATTACTTGATGGAACAACTGTACAAGTTGGCGCATCCAAAATTGATGTAGGAGCGATATATTCGCCTGGTCATACAATTGGTTCAACGTCATTTGTTGTGGACAACAAGTATTTATTAACTGGAGATATTTTATTTATTGATTCAATTGGACGCCCTGATTTAGCGGGTCTTGCAGCAGATTGGGTTGGTGATTTACGCGAAACACTTTACAAACGATACAGAGAATTATCGGATGATTTAATTGTTTTACCGGCTCATTTTATGATTATTGATGAACTGAATGAAGATGGGACTGTAGCAAAACATCTTGGACAATTATTTGCCGAAAATCACGGCTTAAATATTAAAGATGAAGCAGAATTCCGAAGTGTCGTAACAGAGCATTTGCCTCCGCAGCCAAATGCGTATCAAGAAATTCGTCGAGTAAATATGGGTAAGATTACCCCGACGCAGGATGAGCAAACAGAAATGGAAATTGGTCCGAATCGTTGCGCAGTTCGATAGTGGATTATAAATGAATGGTGAAATGCAATGAGTATGCATGCATGGTTATAGCGTGTAAATACCGCGAAGCGAAGGCGCTCATCCTTCGTAAGGTAGTGAAAAAACAAACAGAACCGGCAAAATCGCTTACAACCTTTGCCGTTCCAAAGGAGAAAAATATGAAATCAAACTTACAACTAGATGCAAAGGGTTTATCTTGTCCAATGCCTATAGTGAAAACAAAAAAAGCGATAGATACATTAGCTTCAGGGGAAATTTTAGAGGTTCAAGTAACAGATAAGGGAGCTCTAGCAGACATCCCTGCATGGGCAAAAGCGGGTGGTCATTCGATTTTAGACAAATCTGAAGACGCTGGAGTCATTACATTTTTTATTCTGAAAGCTTAAGACTGGTGGGGGTTGTCTATTTGAAAGTAGAACAACCCTCCTTTCGTTATTGGTCCTTAGTGAAGTAACCAGAAAGAAGGAAAACTATGGATTTAACATGGATCATTACAATATTTTTAATTGGCTTTGTCGGTTCGTTTGTATCAGGAATGCTAGGAATTGGCGGAGCGATTATAAAATATCCGATGTTATTATATATCCCACCTTTACTTGGTTTTGCTGCATTTTCAGCGCATGAGGTATCGGGTATTAGTGCAGTAGAAGTGTTTTTCGCCTCTGCTGCTGGGGTATGGACGTATCGAAAAGGTGGTTATTTAAATAAATCACTGATTATATATATGGGTAGTGCTGTATTAGCAGGAAGTTTCATTGGTAGTTATGGCTCCAAATTTTTATCTGAAGTGGGCGTTAACATCGTTTATGGTATATTGGCGTTGATTGCTGCAGTGATGATGTTTATTCCTAAAAAGCAAATTGACGATAAGCCTTTAGATGAGGTAACGTTCAATAAACCGATAGCAGCTGTTTTAGCGTTTATTGTTGGTATTGGATCAGGGATAGTTGGGGCAGCTGGTGGTTTCTTGTTAGTACCTATCATGCTAGTAGTATTAGGTATACCAACACGTATGACAATCGCTACAAGCCTTGCTATTACCTTAATATCTTCAATAGGCGGGACAATTGGAAAATTGATGACGGGACAAGTTAATTATTACCCCGCGCTCATTATGATTATAGCTAGTCTAGTAGCTGCTCCATTAGGTGCTAGAGCGGGGAAAAAATTAAATACGAAAATTTTACAAGCTATGTTAGCGGTGCTTATATTGGCAACTGCTATTAAAATTTGGATGGATATATTGTAAGGGGTGATAGTGAATGAAAATTGAGGTTTTTTCGGATTTCACATGTCCGTTCTGCTATATTGGCAAACGAGAATTAGAACGTGCTATTGACTTAGCAGGTTATTCAGGGCAGGTAGAAATTGAATATAAAACATATCAAATTGGGCCACATACGCCTAAGAAAGACGCACCAACTTTATATGATGGGATGGCTGCGAAATATAACGCCACGTTAGAAGAAGTAAAGGAAATAACTAAAGGTATAGCAGTACGGGCCGAAGAAGTTGGCTTGCATTACAATTTTGAAGATATGAAAACAGCTCATACTGAAAAAGCGCATCGATTGGCAAAATGGACAAGACAGTTTGATAAAGAGTCGGCTTATACGGAAGAGCTTATGAGTGGTTACTTTACGGAAGGAAAAGACTTAAACGATGATAGATTCTTGTTAAAAGTCATCGGAAATTTAGACTTAGATGTTGAAATAGCAAAGGGAATACTAGCATCAAAAGACTTCAGTGAAGCTTTAGACAGAGATCGATATGATGCCCAACAATTAGGTGTACAAAGTGTTCCGTTCTTTGTTTTTGAAAATCGTTACGGTATTAAAGGTGCAGAGCCAACTGAGGTTTTCGTACGAACGTTACATCAAGCGGCAGAGATAGCAGGTATTCAGCCGGTATTAAAGATGGTAGGTGATGGTGAAGCTATTTGTGCTGATGGTGAATGTAAATTATAAGAGAAAGCTATAATGCCGGGTGCAATGCTGTGCTCGGCATTTTTATCTTTATTCAGCAATTTTCTTTGCTGTGCGACAGCGGCAGTTACGCCAAGGCGAAATTGATTAGGAAAAAGTGCATACTGCAAGAGGTATTAAGTCTCGTTTAATGTGTTATAGAACAAAAGAATTCAAATTTTTATCCTCTAAATGGTTCTATTTACGTGAGGTGTGAGAAAATTCACATCGTAAAACATGCTGCTTTGCTAAAATATAGGTAATTATACAAAGGGGGGTATTATAGATGAAACCTATAGTAGCAGGAGTAGCAGGGACAGTACTGTTAGCAGGTACACTTTTTGTGGGGGCAGTCATTAGCGACAAAATTTTAGGGGATGCTAAAGGAGAAAGCAATGAAGCCGCTGTACAAACAAAAATACCAACATCAGCAGCTGCTCAGTCAGTTGTCTATGCGCCGCCAAGTATTGAAGAAGTGCCAGATGGACCTATGAAGGAAGCGATATTAAATGGCTATGAACTTGTAAATAATACATATGTTGCTGCAGAAGAATATGTTGGGAATCAGTTGTCTTGCACAAGCTGTCATGCAGGAGCAGGTTATGATGAGCAAGTTTCGTCATTGGTAGGAGTTATGGCGAATTATCCTCAATATATTGCACGGTCAGGTGATATTGTAACGATTGAAGAGCGTATTAACGGTTGTATGGTTCGCAGTATGAATGGTAAGAAATTTGACATGAATAGTAAAGAGTTAGAAGCAATGGTCTCATACTTCGCCTATATTTCAGAAGGTGTACCTATCGGGGCAGAGCGTGAATGGGTAGGTACAAGTACTATGAAGAACATTCCTATACCGGATGTTAAGAACGGTGAGGAAGTATATGCCCAGTCTTGTATTGCTTGTCACGCAGCTGATGGCTCAGGTACAGGTGCTAATACAGGTCCAGCATTATGGGGTAAAAACTCATTCAATGATGGAGCGGGTATGGCGAGAATGTCGAAAATGGCTGGCTACATCAAACATAATATGCCAGTCGGTGCAGCAGATACTTTGACAGATCAAGATGCCGCTGATTTAGCAGCCTTTATTTTATCGCAGGATCGACCTGAATGGAAAAATCATGATAAAGATTGGCCAAAAGGCGGACGTCCTAATGATATTATGAATAAAGAAAAACGGGAACAAGTTAAAAATGGCACAATAAATTGGGAGCAAGTGCTTTCCACTAACTAAAATGAAGAGAGAACGTTCTTGAGTGGAAATAATATACGTTTCAATTTACCTTTAGATAATTTTTGTCTAAAGGTATTTTTTTATCTAAAGATGGAAATCTACATCTGAGGTTGTATATATGCACGTTATCATTCGATTTCTATATTTAATAATTATTACAGATTTTATGCTCATCACAAAAAATTATGGATGACATAATATAAGTTGATTGGAGTGGAGACTGGGCGACTCCTTGGGGATCAGCGTCACAGATGAGACCCTGGAGCGAGCATCGCGAGTGAAGCGGCTCATCGGACGCCCCCAGGAAAGCGCCCAGTCGGAACGGAAATCAACCACACGTTATGGTGGTGGTCTAAATTTTAGGCATAAAGAGGGAGATTATATTTTTTATGATATAGATGGTAACTATATAGCGAATAAAGATACTATTATAAAACCACACCCTTTATCAAAGTAACTATTTCTCTGGTTCTTTACAATAAAAGAAGTACAGGTCGTAATTTGTTATACTAGCAGTATTAGGAAGAAGCATCGGAGGTGACGCTGTTGATTTTTTTGAAATTTTTAATCGAAATCATTGTTGTATCAGTGCTTATTTATTTTGTAAGTGGTCGTTTAATTGGTTCAAACATTAATTTTATACGTAGGGTTCTTTCTGTAGTCATTAGTGTGACGCTAACGTCCTTTGTTTACTGGTATACCTATTTACGCCATACAGATTTTTTATACGAACCAATGATGCAAACAGTGACAGAGGTCAGTACACTTGTTTGGATTGGCTGCATGCTACTAATTTCGATGTTGCTCTATCTCGTTTTTGAGCTTTTTGATCCAAGTGGTATTACAGCTGGGGACCGCCGGAATGGCAAAAAAAATTTATTATTACGCCTTCGTAGCTACTGGAGACAGCAAAAGCGTTTGCGTCAGGTGTTAAAAATAGCAGTGACAAATGGCGTTGTTCAAACGATTAAATACGCAAGACAACGAGAAAATGAAAAGGAGCTTGCCATTGCTTTAAGGATAACTTTGGAGCAATGTGGTGGGATATTTGTTAAATTTGGTCAGGTACTTTCTACTCGTAAGGAACTGTTTTCACCTATTTTTATTGACGAGTTAGAGAAGCTACAACATAATGTGAAGCCTTTATCGTCAGAGCAGGTAACACAAATTTTAGAAGAGTCACTTCCGAAGCCTATGAATGAAATATTTGCAAGCTTTCAAATGGAGCCTATTGCGGCAGCATCTATTGGACAAGTACATAAGGCACGATTGAAAAATTTTGATGAAGTCGTGGTGAAGCTACTACGTCCAGAAGTGAAGGAAATCATGCGAGACGATCTCGATATTTTAGAGGAGTTTGCCAATTGGCTTTCAAGCAAATCTACATGGGCTGAGTCACTTGGTTTTCGAGAGCTTGCTAAAGGATTTGCTGATGGGTTACGCGAGGAAGTTCATTTAGATATTGAGGCTCGTAATACATTGCAGGTGACGAATGCTCTTGCCAAAAGCGATTATAAGGTGAAGATTCCTAAAGTCTATATAGAATACTGTAATGAAAATATTATTGTCATGGAATATGTACGTGGGAAAAGCGTTGCAAATGCTGAGGCTGAATTTATTCGATTAGGAAATAATCGTAGGCAGTTTGCACGGACTGTTTTATACTCCTTCATTGAACAGATGCTTGTTTCGGGTATATTTCATGCAGATCCACATCCAGGAAATATTCATATTGATGAGATGGATGCCACACCGATCCTTCTTGATTTTGGGGCTGTTGGTCGTTTGGGAGCTACACAACAAGAGGGCTTAAAGTTAATTTTAATGGGGATCCATCTAAATAGTTCGTGTACTTTATTTGACGGCTTAACATTATTGGTTGAAAATGCTGATCATGCAGAACGTGTAAAGATAGAGCAAGCGATTGATCAAATTCTCTTGAAAATCTCTTACGTGGATCGAATACCAACAGAGGAATTAATTCATGCGTTATTTACAGTTGTTCGTGATTTCGGTCTTTCTTTCTATCCAGCAGTAGGTTTAGCGCTGCGTTCTTTAGTAACGTTGGAGGGGACATTACGGGTAATTGACCCAAGTTTTGATATTTTTACGGAAGCGAAAGATTTTTCATCCGAATACATGCGAGCATCCTTCTTGAAGCCATTTAAAGAACCGATGGCAACAAAGGAACGTATACAAGAAGAATTAGCAATGCTTATTCCGACATTGCGAAAAATGCCAAGACGCGTTGACCAGCTTATTCAACGGGTAGAGAGCGGAAAAATCACCTTACATCACGATGTTTTTTCGGATGAGGATAATGCTCGTTTTATTACACATTTGTTTTCCCGTTTCGTCTTACTTCTAGTAGGTATTACCTTTGGCATTATTTCTGTAGCACTTTTAGCAATCTCGCAATTTATTCACGAAGCGTACGCAGTTTACTTAAATACAGCTGCATATTTAGGATTATTTTTATGTGCCATTCTTTTAGTACGTCTTTCTATCCAGGCGCTACGTTCTATGAAGCAATAGGAAGCGCGCCAACTCGGAGTGAAAATCAATCTTTGTTTATTAAAACACATTAGTTATATCTATTCTTTCGTCAACGAGCTGAGGTAGGGGAAATGTTCCCTTACCCTTTTTTTATTCTAAAAATGTTCTCGAGAAATATTACAAAAACATTACAAAGTAAATAGTGGGTCTAATGGTAAAACAGTTAAAAGTGTTGTTATGTAGAATAAAACGTAATTTTGTAGAATTTATAAGAATTTACGTGAATGTTACAAGAATGTTTCGAGTTTTACTAAACGATTAAAAAGACGTGAAATAGTATAAAAGTTATGCTAATAATGCTAAACTTTAAAAGGCTAATAAAATATAAGAAGAAAAATAGAAATCGTTCCAGTGATTACATTAAAATACTAAGAGCGAAATTGACTAGTGAAGGGGAAGAATAACGTGGGTAAGCGCAATAAATGGCGTAAGTCGATGGTGCTAGCATTAGCACTAGCTGGCGGCTTATTATTTAATACAGTTCAACCAACCGTAGTACACGCAGAAGAGACATCTCAACAAATGATTGATAAGAAAGCTAAAATAGATACAGAGGTTAAAAAGCTACAAGAAGAATTAACTAATTTACAAAAAGAGATCGATGAAAAAGTAAAAGTATTTAACAAAGTACAAGCAGATATTAAAGAAGTTGATGCAAATATTGTAGATACTAAAAAACGTATTGAGCAACGTTCAACAATTTTAAGTGAACGTATGGCTGCATACCAAGCGCAAGATAACACTGTAGGTATATATTTAAGTGCTGTTCTTGAATCGAAAAGCTTTGCAGATTTAATGGACCGTGTCGTAGCGGTAAAAACATTAATGGATGCTGACCAAGAATTAGTAGATCAACAAGAAGCAGATAAGACTAACTTAGAGCAACAAAAAACAACATTAGATGAAAAACAAAAAGAGCTTCAAAAGCAATTCCAAGAGCTTCAACAAAAGGAAAGCGAAATGGAAGTAAAAAAAGCTGAAAATGAAGCGAAATCTCTTGCATTAAAGGCACAAATTGCAACGAAACAAGAAGAAGAACGTTTAGAAGCAGAACGTAAAGCAGCAGAGGAAGAAGCAGCTCGTTTACGTGCACTTCAAGCAGCTACTCCAGTAGTACAAGCGACAAACAATAACGATAACAGTAACAGTAACAGTAACGATAACAATAGCAACGCTAACAACAGCAACAAAGCGGACAATGTAAAATCACCACAAAAAGTCGTTGTTGGTTCAGGTTCAGGTACTGCATCTTCAGGTGATGCAATTTCAACTGCAAAGCAATTCTTAGGCCGTAGCTATGTTTGGGGCGGCAGTAACCCATCAACAGGATTTGACTGTTCAGGTCTTGTACAATGGTCTTACAAACAAGCAGGCGTATCTTTACCACGTACAGCATCACAACAATATTTAGCAACACAACGTATTTCAGCAAGTGAAGCACGTGTAGGTGACCTAGTATTCTTCAGCTATGGTTCAGGCATAGCGCATGTAGGTATTTACTTAGGAAACAACACGATGATCGATGCTCAAAATAATGGTGTTGTCATTGAATCACTTGATTGGTGGAATCAATATTTAGTAGGCTTCGGTCGTATTCAATAAGCCTTACTATTATATAGACGGTTTAAATAGCAAAAAGGTTATCTTTGTAAAAGAAATTACAAAGATGACCTTTTTTATTATTTGACGGTATTTAAGATTCTGCGAGTAAACCAATCATACAACCGGATATTAGTTATCCATTAATTTAGGCTCGACTACTCAATGAATAATGAGTAAAATAACATCTGTGATGAATAAATTTACATAAGTAGATATATTTACTACGATATTCCCAGTTACTAGAATGAAAATAGAGCCGATGAAAAGTATAGCATCAATTATCCATATAATAATTGTCATCGTTATGGTGTGTTTTTGGGGGCAAACTCCAATCATAAAGCTAACACGTAAAATTTTTCTTTAATAGCCGAAAGAAATGTTTCCTTGCATATTGATCCTCATTTCTGATAATTTTGAAATATAACAGAAAATAATTACTGAAAGAAGTTAAAATCATTTGTGACTTTAGTTTCGCAGTAGTAAAGTAACAAATGATAGAAATTAACACAATACTTACAAGTTTGCCATTTTTGCGTTCTGAAACAATAAAGGTAGGGATGAATCATGGAAAAAGAGATTTTACAACTTTTTAGTAATTTAACAGAGCATGACCGTGATATTCAATACAAATCATACGAAGAATTAATGAAAATTATGCAGGAACCAGTTGATTGGACATATTCAGTTTGGGAACAACTTGTTCAGGCTCTTACATACAAAAATGGGCATGTGCGTGCAAGTGCTGCACAATTTTTATGCGCATTGGCAGCAAAAAGCGACCCTGAAGAAAGGGTATTAGAGGACTTTTTAAAGATTTGGGCAGTAACGTATGATGAAAGAACAGAAACTGCGAGGCATACTTTGCAGGCGATTTGGAGAATAGGTTTAGCAGGGCAGGTACAAAGAGATTTAGTCGTGTCATATTTGGCGAAAAGATTTCAAATATGCTTAGACGAAAAGCACCCGTCATTGATACGCTATGATATTATTGTATCTTTTAAAAAGCTATTTGATGCAACGAAAGACCCGAAACTACTAGAGATTGCACAGCGTTTAATTGAAGAAGAAAAAGATGTTAAATACAAAAAGAAATATAAGAATGCCATCCGTTAAAAGTTATAAAATAGCTGTTTTTTGCGCAATTTCTTTCGTTGAGAGATAGCTTTTATAACTTCAATCTATGAAGTATAACAAATACCTGCACGAGCATGAGAAATATCGTGGGGGCAATGAAACCACCCGCGTGCATAAGGTAATACCTGCATGATTTTTATCCATCGTATTTGTTTATTCTAATTCCACAGCTATTTTTTCCTATTAATCTATGTTAAACTGCTTTACAAGTGAATAATTCTTGCAGAATAAGGGTGCTGAACTATAGCATATCGGGAATTCGGTGGAAAACCGAAGCTGTTTCCGCAACTGTAAGTACAGGAATCATAAAGATATACCACTGTCGAATTTATCTGATGGGAAGGTTTTTATGACCCACAACTTGATTGAATGTAGTGAACTGTACAAGCCAGGAGACCGACCTTTGTTTGAACGTATGATAACTCTTCGGAAGCTAGGAGAATATGCGGCAATTACATAGGCTATGTCGTGTCTATTCGACACTATTTATGTTATTTTCGTTGTTTCCTTAGGAGTGGGAACAACGTTTTTTTATGTACACTTATCTTTCACCTAATGAAATCCTAAAAAAGGTGTGAATAAAGTAAGGATTTTTCACGAAGGAAAGCGGGGACTTAGATTTGAAAAAAGATGCGCGTTATTCTTGTTATCCATTTATGCGTGAAAAGGCATCAACGGTAGATTTTGAAATTCGAACGGATAGCCTTTCAACACATATTGGCGTCGCCTTGGCGGCGGTGAAAAAGGAAACGGTAGAGGTAGTAGAAGTTGATTTACTAGCTATTTTGCCAATGGCTTACCATGTAAATGGCTCAGTCCGAGGTAAATTAGCGGTGACCGAAGATGATTTGGCTTGGCTAAGTGATCGTTATGATTTTTATGTAAGTCATGTTAGGGAGGAAATACAAAACTTTGTATTACCTCAAGGAACAGAGGCTGCTACTGCATTACATTTATGCCGTAGTGAGGCGAAAAAATCATATCGTGTTTTGCACAAAGTATCTGAAGAACGGGAAGTACCTGCTATTCTCTTTGATTATTTAGGATTACTAGCCAATGTTTTTTTTGTAATGGCTGTCTTTATGAATCAGCATGCTGGTATTGCTGAAATACCGTTTATTAGTAAGTCATACCCGATGAAAAAGAAAAAGGAGAATCGATAAAATGAAGAAAATGTTTAAGCTACAATGGCTTTCTGTGTTGATGCTGGCACTTGTTTTAGTTGGCTGTGGCGCGAAAGAAGATACTAATAAAGAGACTATTTCTAAAGAAGATCAACAAGTTGAAAAAACTAGCTATAAAGTTAAGGATGACCGAGGCGTAGAAGTAGCGTTTGATGCAGTACCTAAAACTATTGTTTCATTACAACCAAGTAATACAGAAATTTTATTTGCTCTAGGTGTAGGTGATAAAATCGTTGGTGCGACTGAGTTTGATACGTATCCAGAAGAAGCGCAAAAAATTGAGCGTGTTTCTAATTCTACAACATTCAATAGCGAGCGTATTTTAGCGTTAAAGCCAGATGTTGTTATTGCCTATACAACTGGTGGCGATGAAGAAAACTTAAATGCCTTAAAAGGTCTCGAAGATGCAGGTATTAAAGTGTTTGCCATTCAATCGGCAAAAACATTTGATGATGTGTACGGGGATATCCAACAAATCGCAACAGTTATGGGAATCAAAGATAAAGGCGACAAGTTAAATGATGATATTAAGGGTAAAATTGCAGAAGTCCAAGCAAAAGTTAAAGATGTGAAAGAACCAAAAAATATCTATTTAGAAATTAGTCCGAAGCCAGACATATATACACCTGGTTCTGGTACATTCCAACAAGAGATTTTAGATGCTGCAAAAGTGAACAACGTTTTTGCTGACCTTCAAAGCTGGGCAAAGGTATCTGAGGAAGATGTCATTGCGAAAAACCCTGATATCATTTTAACAACAGTAAACTATACGGAAAACCCAGCGGCAGAAATCCTTTCTCGTGATGGATGGAATTCAATCACTGCCATTCAAAATAAAGCGGTTTACTATATAGATACTGATATTTCAAATCGTCCGGGTCCACGTATTGGCGAAGCTGTTGAGTTAATAGCAAAAGCAGCATACCCTGAGTTATTTAAATAGTCTATATTGAAAAGAGTATTTTGGAGCTGTCCTTTATGGGCAGCTTTTTTGATGGGTGATTACGCTGGTAGAAAGCGCATTACTAGGAAGATTCCTAGACACCGCTCCGTTTGGAAGGAAAAGTGATCGGGTAAGGTGGATAACTGCTCCGCTTTGAAGAAAAGTGATCAGGTAGAGTGGATAACTGCTCCGCTTTGAAGAAAAAGTGATCAGGTAGAGTGGATAACTGCTCCGGTTTGGAGAAAAAGTGATCAGGTAGAGTGGATAACTGCTCCGCTTTAATGAAAAAGTGATCGGGTAAGGTGGATAACTGCTCCGCTTTGAAGAAAAAGTGATCGGGTAGAGTGGATAACTGCTCCGCTTTGAAGAAAAAGTGATCGGGTAGAGTGGATAACTGCTCCGCTTTGGAGAAAAAGTGATCGGGTAAGGTGGATAACCGCTCAGCTTTGATGAAGAAGTGATCAGGTAACACGGCCACCTCCTCCGCTTCGATAAAGAAGCGCTCAAATAAATCACCTCATCGCTTTAAGTAGCGTATGACATTTCCTAGTGCGAAAATTGGTATTATATCGAATTGTTCTATAAAATAGAGATAAGAATGCTTGCTATCAGAGAGAGGTGCAGTGAGTGAAACGGTTTGATATGAAGATTGTTCCGTTTGAAGCAGTTTATAATTTTCGTGATATGGGTGGTTACAAGTCGAGAGATGGACGCGCTGTTAAGAATGGTTTGATATATCGTTCAGCAGCACTTGGTAAAATGACGAAAGCGGATAAAGAGCTATTTGAAACGTTAGGTGTGAAAACAATTTTTGATTATCGAGACAACCATGAGGCTCAAAATAATCCTAATCCGGTATTTTCATATGCCAAGTATATTCAAATGCCAGCAAAGGGAAATCATGCTTTTGAGATGCCTACAAACACTGGTGGGAAAGATTTTTATAAGGTTGTAAGTCCAGAGATGTTCCGAGAATTTTATGCACAAATGCCTTTTAATAATGACTCGTTTAAAAAGTTAATAGCAACGATTCAACATCCTAAAAATTTAGGGCTTGTTCATCATTGTGCGGTCGGGAAAGATCGAACAGGTATTGGCAGCGCACTTATTTTACTTGCTTTAGATGTACCTGAGGAAACGATAATGGAGGACTATTTAGATACAAATGTACATCTAAGTCCCTTAGTAGAACGAATGGCTCAGACAATTCAGCATGATTATAGCGATCGAGAATTACAGCAATTTTACGCCTTGATGTCTGCTCGTGAGGACTATTTACAAGCAGCATTTAATGCGATGGATAACCGATATGGCTCTAAGACCGCTTTTTTAGAGCAAGAGTTTGGCTTAACAGCAGAAAAACGAAAGCAATTGCAGGACTATTGCTTAATATAATAAGAAACCCTTTCACATAAAGTCGTGAGAGGGATTTTTTACGTATTGTACTAGCTTTACAATGTTTCATAATAAAAACTCTTTACACCCTAATAATCTATGATACGATACTATATATTTTAATCCCGCGGTAATGGGCGGTAATTTATTTGTACCGAAAGCGAAGCGTATAGGAGAAGTTGAAATTGTCAGACACATTAAAAGAAAGTGATATAAAAGAGACGGATAAGTTAAGTTTGTTCCATTTAACGTGGCCGATCTTTTTAGAAGTATTTTTATTTATGTTAATGGGACTAGCAGATACTTTTATGCTCAGTGCTTTATCAGATAATGCAGTATCAGGGGTTGGTGCAGCCAATCAGTATATTCATATTGCAATTTTAATACTTGAGGTAGTTGGTAATGGTGCTTCCATTGTTGTATCTCAATACTTAGGTTCAAGGCGCTTTTTTGAAGCTGCGAAAATTTCCGCTTTAGCAGTAACGATGAATTTGGTCGTTGGACTAATGATGAGTGTCTTATTTTTCTTCTTTTCGAGTCATTTAATGACCATGATGAACTTGCAGGGAGAAGTGCTTAAGTATGCACAAAGCTATTTAGTAATCATAGGAAGTTTTATTTTTTTACAGGCAATTATAAATGCGTTAGCAGCGATTATCCGTGTACATGGATGGACAAAGCAAACGATGTATGTATCACTAGGTATGAATGTGCTACACGTTGTATTAAACTACGGTTTAATCTTTGGTAACCTAGGATTACCGGAGTTAGGTGTAAAAGGAGCGGCTATTTCCTCAGTTGTAAGTCGGGGATTAGCAGTTCTTGTGTTTTTCTGGCTGTTGTATCAAGTCATGGAAGTAAGAGTAAAGCTAGAGTATTATTTCGAGTTTTCAAAGGAATATGTTCGAAAAATATTAAATATAGGCTTACCGTCAGCATTTGAGCAGGTGCTTTATCAGTTCTGTCAGATTGTCTTCCTTTATTATGCAACGTATTTAGGCTCAGAGACACTTGCTGCAAGACAATATGCTATGAATATTTCGATGTTTACGTATTTATTTGCGATTGCAATCGGGACGGGCACAGCTATAATTATTGGACGAAATGTCGGTGCTGGTAAAAAAGATCAAGCTTATCATCAGCTTTGGATAAGTGTACGAGCAGCTTTTGCCTTTACGATAACTATGGTTGTAGTTGTGACGATATTCCGTAAGCAGCTTATGCACGTTTTCACTGATAATCCAGAGGTCATAGCCATAGGTGCTTCTGTCCTAGCATTAAGCATTCTACTTGAAACAGGGCGTACAATGAATATTGTAGTTATTAACTCATTGCGTGCCTCAGGGGATGCAAGATTCCCGGTGAAAATCGGTTTCTTATCAATGGTATGTATGAGCCTCCCACTAGGTTACTTGTTTGTCTTCGTTTTAGATTGGGGATTAGTAGGTATTTGGCTAGCGATTTCGGCAGATGAATGGATGCGAGCTATTATCGTATACTTTAGATGGAGAAGTCGTAAGTGGGAGCGTTTCGCACTTGTTTCACCTACAGAACAGAAGGAGGCAAATTAATGGGAGCACTTTCTAAAAGAGCTGCAGGGGCAGCCTTAATGGATAAAAATATGACACTTTTTGCTTGTCCAATTTGTCAGGAGTCAATGGTTATATTTGAGCAGGGTAGATTAGTATGTTCCTCAAATCATTCTTTTGATATTGCCAAACAGGGCTACGTCAATATGCTGACACACGGTGCGGTTTCTAAGTACAGTAAAGATCTCTTTGAATCTAGAAAAGCGGTTATTGATAGTGGCATCTATGATTTAGTAGAAGATAAAATCGGAGAGCTAATTGCTAAAGCAGAAACCGTGCTCGATACAGGGTGTGGTGAGGGTTCACATTTAGCCCGTATTATGGAGGATAAAAGAGGTAACAGTATTGGCATTGGTATTGATATAGCGAAAGAAGGCATACTTGCTGCATCTCGACATTATCCAGAGCAAATTTGGTGTGTTGGCGATTTAGCGAAAAGTCCCTTTGCAAAATCAAGCTTCGATGCTATATTAAATATTTTATCACCCGCCAATTACGAAGAATTTAAACGTCTATTAACTCACAATGGTTGTGTTGTTAAGGTTGTTCCTCAAAGTGGATACTTACATGAGCTTCGAGCACAATTATATGCGGATTCTACAAAAGAGTCATATTCAAATGAACAAATAGTTGCTCGTTTTAAAGAAAGCTTTGCTGATGTTAGTGTAGAACGTATAACTTATACAGTACCGCTAGCTACAGAGCTTGTCCCGGCACTGCTTGAAATGACACCAATGGGCTGGCATAAAAAAGAAGAAGCCAATATACAGTTAAATGAAATTACTATTGATGTTGATGTATTAGTCGGAAGAGTCTAGTTATTTTATATGTAATTGCGATATACTGGTCTTTTCGATTACAATGGGGATAACTATTGAATAAGGTAGGATGAAACAGTGTATAAATTTATAGCAAATCTTGTCAAAGTGATATTAAAATTAACGGGCTCAAAGGCGCGTGTATATGAGGAGCAAAACTTACCGAAGGAAGGTGGGTTTATTATTGCATGTACACACACGGGCTATGTTGATATTTTAAACCTTGGGGTTTCAATGACTCCTCGAGAAATTCACTTTATGGCTAAAAAGCAATTGTTTGATATAAAAGGCCTTGGCTGGCTTATCGAGCGTTTAAATGCCTTTCCGGTTGACCGTGACAATCCAGGACCAAGTGTTATTAAAATCCCTTCACAGTTATTAAAAGAGGGTAAAATCGTAGGGATTTTCCCATCTGGTACACGAAATGCTGAGGGTACGGATTTAAAGCAAGGTGCAATTACTATAGCACAATTGTCTAAAGCTCAAATTGTACCAGCCGCTTACGTTGGTGCGCGTAACGCTGGCGACGTTTTAAAGCGTGGAAAGGGTTATCTAATTTACGGAGAGCCGTTTTATGTAACTGGTAAAGGTAAAGAAGGACGCGAGGAATTTACGCATCGTCTTGAGCATGAATTAGCAGCGTTAACTGAAGAATTAGAGAAGCGAATTGCAGCAGAAAAGAAATAAAGTGAAACATATTCAGATGAAGCCACCCTGTGAAGAATACAAACCTTCACAACGTTTTGAAGTGGAGTAGCTTCCTGCCAGTTGTATGCTGGATAACTTAGAAGGCACTCAGAATCATTGATTTTGAGTGCTTTGTTGTAGGAGGACATAAAAATGATTCGAGTACTTTTTGTATGTTTGGGGAATATATGTCGATCACCAATGGCTGAAGCGGTCATGCGTGATTTAGTAGAAAAAGAGCATTTAAGTCATGAAGTCGAAGTAGATTCGGCTGCTACAAGTTCTTGGCATATTGGCGAACCTCCTCACAGAGGAACACAAAATAAGCTGAAAGAGTATGGCATCTCAACGAAAGGGATGCAGGGCCGACAATTACAAAAGGCTGACTTTGAAAATTTTGATTACATTATTGGCATGGATGAAAGCAACATACGTAATATCCGAACAATGCTTGGCAATCCTGATTCTCCAAAGATTTTCCGCTTTTTAGATTTAACCGGCCATCGAAAAGACGTGCCTGATCCATACTACACAGGAGATTTTCAAGAAACCTATGATTTAGCTTTAGAAGGCTGTCATGCACTATTAGAAAAAATTAAAGTAGAAAACCAATTGTAAAGTGGCTCTAAGTGAAACAATTTTTTACAATTAATGCTTAATAAAGTCACCTTAAACATTGGGATATCTAGCTTTGCAAGCGTCTTTTGTGTTATTATTTGCAGAGTAAAGATACGAGAAGTATTTAATTACCATTTGCAGATGTGCAACTGCGCATCTATTATTTTGATAAACTTATAATTTGAAAGAGAGTGGAAACTATGGGTCGTAAGTGGAACAATATTAAAGAAAAGAAAGCGTCTAAAGACCAAAGCACAAGCCGTATCAATGCAAAATTCGGACGTGAAATTTATGTGGCAGCTAAATCAGGCGAACCAGATCCTGAGTCAAACCGTGCCCTTAAAGTTGTTCTTGAACGAGCAAAAACATACAGTGTTCCTAAACATATTATTGAAAAAGCAATTGATAAAGCGAAGGGTGGCGGCGATGAAAACTTCGACGAATTACGTTATGAAGGTTTCGGACCAGCTGGTACTATGTTAATCGTTGATGCTTTAACAAATAATGTTAATCGTACTGCTTCTGATGTACGTGCTGCATTCGGTAAAAATAATGGGAATATGGGTGTCAGTGGATCTGTTGCCTACATGTTTGATTCAACAGCAGTAGTCGGTTTAGAAGGTAAATCAGCAGATGAAGTTCTTGAAATTTTAATGGAAGCTGATATTGATGCTCGTGATATTCTGGAAGAAGATGAGGCTGTTATTATTTATGCAGAGCCAGAACAATTCTTTGCTACACAAGAAGCTTTAAAAGCAGCTGGTGTTCAAGAATTTACAGTAGCAGAGCTTTCAATGCTTCCTCAAACAGAAGTAGCATTAACTGGAGACGACGTTGCGAAATTTGAAAAATTAATTGATGCATTAGAAGATTTAGAGGATGTCCAAAACGTTTACCATAATGCTGATTTAGGCGAATAATATAAATTATAAAACCAGTAGCAAATAAAGCTACTGGTTTTTAATTAGGGAGGAGAACGGTGCAAGCTCTTTTAGCGATTGCTATATTTTTAGTAACATTATTTTTTGTAATAGTGCAGCCACGTAAAATATCAATCGGCTGGTCTGCTTGTATTGGTGCTGCAATTGCGTTGATGCTCGGAGTTGTTACCTGGCAAGATGTTGTTGAGGTAACAGGGATAGTTTGGAATGCAACGTTATCGTTCATAGGAATTATTTTCATTTCACTTATTTTAGATGAAATAGGATTCTTTGAATGGTCTGCCCTGCATATGGCACGCATCGCAAAGGGAAGTGGTATCCGCCTATTCATTTATCTTTCCTGTCTAGGCGCGGTTGTTTCAGCATTATTTGCAAATGATGGTGCAGCTTTAATACTAACACCAATCGTACTAGCGATAATCCGTAAATTGAATTTAACCGATAAAATGGTCTTTCCATTTATTATTGCAAGTGGTTTTATAGCAGACACAACATCATTACCGTTAGTCATTAGTAATTTAACAAATATTGTGTCGGCAGACTATTTCGGTATTGGGTTTATGGAATATTTCTTACATATGCTGATACCGAACTTAGTTTCTTTACTGGCAAGCATTGCTGTACTTTATATGGTCTTTCGCCGTTCGATTCCAAAAGAATATTCACTTGAGGCAGTTGATAATCCAAAACTGGCAATTCGTGATACGAGATTATTTTTATTATCATGGTATGTTATAGCGATATTATTAGTTGGTTTCTTTACAAGTGAGTTTTTCAAAATTCCTGTGTCATTTATTTTATGTGGTGTAGCAGCCATCTTTTTCTTACTTGCACGACGTAGCCATATCGTAGATACAAAGAGAGTTGTGAAAGGTGCACCGTGGAATATTGTGTTCTTTTCTATCGGTATGTATGTGGTAGTTTACGGCTTAAAAAATGTAGGAATGACAGGATTGCTAGCAAGTCTATTAGAGCACGCGATCCAGCAAGGGTTGATGGTATCGACGATAACGATGGGATTTGTAGCAGCGATTTTGTCAGCTATTATGAATAACCTACCAACTGTAATGATTGACGCATTAGCGATTGCTGAAACTAGTGCAACTGGCATTATTAAAGATGGGCTTATTTATGCAAATGTCATCGGTACTAATTTAGGTCCTAAAATGACACCGATTGGCTCACTTGCAACATTGTTGTGGCTCCATATATTGGCGCAAAAAGGAATAAAAATTGGCTGGGTTCAGTATTTAAAGATAGGTATTATTTTAACAATCCCAACTCTTTTCGTTACTTTAATAGCATTAGTGGCTTGGATTATGATCATATCCTAGGTAAATACGATACAATCAAAAAACTATTTTTCTATAGGGCATATCGCTGTAGAAAGATAGTTTTTTTGATTCCAGCTAATCGGTCGCCCTCCGGGAAAGCGCCCTAGTCTAACCATTCACGTTATGGTGATCAAGCATATCTGGGGAAAAAGGCGAATAATTCATACATAAATTACGTTTTACCCATTGTGAAAAATTTTAAATCATAACATAATATAGATTAATAGTCATAGTGAACGAAGAGGAAAAGGGGGCTAAAGAATGAGGTTTTTACGTTCGATACAGGGGAGACTAATTATTATTTCATTAGCATTATTAATTATTCCTAGCTTAGTAATAGGTTTGGTTAGTTATAACAAAGCGAATAAAGGTATGGAGAATATTGGCGAACAAGTTATCAAAAATAGTGTTGAATCTACTTTGCAATTAATCGAGCTTGCAAATGAGAGTGTTAAAAGAGGGGACGTTCCTTTGGAAGTTGCACAGGAACGGGTGCGGGAGGCACTTCTAGGACCAAAGGATAGTGAAGGAAAGAGGCCAATTAATTATCCTGGAGACTTAGGGAAGTATGGTTATATATATGTTTTAGATGATAAAGGGACATTAACAACCCATCCGACTCGAGAAGGGGATAGCCTATGGAACGATCAAGATAGTAGCGGCAATTACTTTATTCGAGAAGTAATCGAAAAAGCACTTGCTGGTGGAGGATTTACACAATATGAGTTTGCGCTACCGGGTCAAGATGTATTAGCTCCAAAAGTAATTTATTCTGTAAAGGATCCTAATTGGGGATGGATCATTGCATCAGGTACATATATGCAAGACTTTAATAAAGAAGCTAATTCATTATTACTCGTTATTGGTATTACATTATTAGGCGCCATCATTATAGGTACTGTAGTTGTCATAATGGTTTCAAGACATTTAGCTTTACCTGTTCAAAAGTTATCTAAACGTGTACGTGAGGTAGCAAAGGGGAATTTAACTGTAGAAATTGAAAATCTACAACGCTCAGATGAGATTGGTCAGTTAAATGAAGGGTTTAATGAAATGGTGGATCAACTGAAAACATTAATTATAGATGTAGAGGAAGCTATTGTAGAAATTCAATCGACATCGTCAAATTTAACATCTGTGGCAGAGGAAACAAATGCTTATGGAGATGAAATAGTAAAAGCGATAAATGAGGTCTCGGACGGTGCAGTAAAGCAAGCTTCAGAAGCTGAAGATACAAATAGAACTGCCAGTGATTTTGCTCAGCAGATTGAAGTATTGCATGACAAAAATGAAATAATGCTTGATGCATCTCAACATATGAAGCGGTCAAACCAAGAGGGGCTCTTAAATTTAAACAGCTTAAAAGAGAAATCATACGAGTCTTCAGAATTGATTAATAATGTTTATGCTGTATTTAATAGCTTAATTGTGAAAGTAAGGGAAATTGAAGGCATTGTCGGTACCATTACCGAGATTTCTGATCAGACGAATCTACTTGCATTGAATGCATCAATAGAGGCAGCTAGAGCCGGTGAGCATGGTAAGGGCTTTGCAGTTGTTGCTGAAGAGGTAAGGAAGCTAGCGGATCAAACATCTGTAGCAACTGAGCAAGTACGCACAACCTTAAAGGGGATCGAAAGTGAAACTAATTTAGTGAACGATGAGATGAAGAAAACAAACGTCATTGTTCATCAGCAAAATGATTCGGTTGCCATAACAGAGTCATCCTTTAAGGACATTGAATTGGCCGTAGAGAAAATTATTTCTGTCATTGGAGAAATGACTGCGGGAGTAGAATATTTGAATAGCTCAAAGGATAACATTATACAATCTATCGAAAGTATTGCGATGATTAGTGAGAAAAATGCTGCTGCATCAGAGGAAGTAACGGCATCGGTTGATGAACAACAGCGTGCCATTCAGCTTGTTAGTGAATCTTCTAGTGATTTAACAGATGAAATATCGGCACTACAGGAATCTATTAAGCGTTTTATATTAAGATAATCAATCAGGATGTTTGTATACAGTGATTCTAGTACAAGCATCTTTTTTCTCTACCTTACGTTAATAACTGGTAGGGGAGGGATGAATTATGAGAAAATGGGTAAAAAGGTTAGGGGTTATACTACTTGCTATTTGTTTTGTTGTTTATATTTGGCTCGGCGAGGAGATGAAAAAAGGTGTCCAGCCGGCTGCAAATGGAACAGCTACATACATGATTGTCCTGGGGGCGAAGGTAAAACCAGGTGGAATTCCATCGCTTTCTTTGGAAAATAGATTAGAAGAGGCCGTAAAGTATTTAAACAAATATCCGGATGTAAAAGTAATTGTTTCAGGTGGGCAAGGGGCGGATGAAGATCGAACAGAGGCTTCAGTAATGTTTAAATACTTACAAGACAAGGGTATAGATACTAACAGAATATTAGTGGAAGACCAATCTACTTCAACTTATGAGAATTTACTATTTTCTAAAGAACTTTTGCCTAAAGGAACTAAGAAAATTACGATTCTCTCCAATGATTTTCATTTACAGCGTGCAAAATATTTAGCTGAGTCTTTAGGTTTTGAAGTAGATGTCGTTGGGGCAAAAACGCCAAAATCAGTAGAATTAAAATTAAAGCTACGTGAAAGGGCTGCGTTATTAAAAACCTATATAATTGGCTATTAATTTGTTTCTTAATAGTATAGATTTGGCATATAATAGAAATATAACGGGGTATATGAGAGAAAGAGGGGACTTCAATGAAAACGTTTAAAGACTATGAATACAGCCGTCCGAATATCGAGGCATTAAAAGAGCAACAACTATCTTTAATTGAGCAATTTAAAAATGCTCAAACGATGGACGAGCAAAGTGAAATAATTGAGAAATTAAATGGATTGAGCAATGACTACGCTACGATGGCAAACTTAGTGTACATTCGTGCTTCTATTGATACAAATGATGAATTTTATCATGCAGAACGCGATTATTTTGACGAGGTTGGACCTGAGTTGGAAGAGGTAACAACAGAATATTATAAAGCGCTAATCGCTTCACCATTCCGTGAGCAATTAGAAGAAAAATGGGGTCAGCAATTATTTGATTTAGCAACTTATCAAATTAAAGGCTTTTCACCAGCAGTCATAGATCTAATGCAAAAGGAGAACAAGCTTGTTTCAGAATACAATAAACTTGTTGCCTCTGCGCAAATTGACTTTAATGGTGAAACATTAACACTTGCACAGCTTGGACCATATGCGGAGTCTACTGATCGTGCAATGCGTAAGGCGGCAACAGATGCACGCTTTGGCTTTTTTGCTGACCATGAAGATGAATTTGATCGACTTTATGATGAGCTTGTCAAGGTGCGCCATGAAATCGCTACTAAATTAGGCTATAAAAACTATGTTGAGCTAGGTTATATTCGAATGAATCGCATTGATTATAATGCAGATATGGTAAAGAAATTCCGTGACCAAGTTCGTGATTTAATCGTACCAATTTCCACAAAATTATATGAACGTCAAGCAAAGCGTATTGGTATTGCTGATCTTAAGTTCTATGATGAAGCATTGAACTTTTTATCAGGAAATGCTACACCAAAAGGCGATCCGGAATGGATTGTTGCGAACGGTAAAAAAATGTATGAAGAGCTATCACCTGAGACTGGTGAATTTTTCAATTTTATGATTGACCATGATTTAATGGACTTAGTGGCGAAGAAAGGTAAAGAGAGTGGTGGTTATTGTACATTTATTGAAAACTATCACTCACCATTTATCTTCTCGAACTTTAATGGTACTTCTGGCGATATCGATGTGTTAACACATGAAGCTGGACATGCTTTCCAAGTCTATTCAAGTCGTAACATCGGCATCCCAGAATATTTATGGCCAACATATGAATCTTGTGAAATTCATTCGATGAGTATGGAATTTTTCACATGGCCATGGATGGAGCTATTCTTTAAGGAAGACACAGAAAAATATAAATTCGCTCACTTAAGTAGTGGCTTGTTATTCCTTCCTTACGGTGTTGCAGTTGATGAGTTCCAGCATGTGATTTATGAAAATCCGAATATGACACCAGCTGAACGTAAAGCTGCGTGGAAAAAAATTGAGGAGACATATTTACCACATCGTGACTATGATCATAATAGCTATCTAGAAGCAGGCGGTATATGGCAACGTCAAGCGCATATTTATGCAAGTCCATTCTATTATATTGATTACACGTTAGCACAAATTTGTGCATTCCAATTCTGGAAACGTTCACGTGAAGAATTTGAAGCTGCCTGGAAGGACTATATTCATTTATGTGGTTTAGGTGGCTCTATGTCCTTTACGAAGCTTGTAAAAGAAGCAGGCTTAATTTCACCATTTGAGGACGGCTGTGTTGAATCGGTTATTGGTGATATTGAAGATTACTTAAATTCAGTAGAAGATACAAAATTATAAACTGTTACATTATAGAACATTAATGAAAATTTGCGACACTCCTGTGGAAGGCAAGCCATATGAGCCTCCTCAGATGCTTTAGCATTTGAGGGGCTTGCGGAATTGCCTGTTGGAGAGTTGCAGATTTTTTAACTTTTTCAGCAAGTATTTTATGTAACGAAAGTGAAACGGCAGTTACAAGTTTTTTATGTAACGAAAGTGAAACGGCAGTTACAAATATTTTGGTAGCGTCAGCTATAGAATTCTCCCACCTCTATAGGTGGTGAGATGAATAGGTTTAAAGTCACTTTTCAGCTGTGTCCAAACATTCGCTGAAAAGAGGAACTCAGTCTAAGAACTTCACATCCTGTGAAAACGCCTGAGTGACCAACGTCGTGTTGGCCCAAAGCCGATTCCGGACGCAATTATGCCAAGGCATAATTGATTGTCAAAAACTCTTTTATTTGAATATTTAATAGAATACTTGCGAAATGGTAAATATATAAGTAGTATTTTCATTAACTGTGATAAAAAAGGAAGTGAATAAAAGTGACGAGGAAAGTTTGGTTTCAAGTAGGGGTAGGGATTTTACTTGCTCTTCTAGTCATAAAATATTTTATAGAGATTCAATGGATTTTTTCGCCGTTTGTTATTATCTTAAAGGCTATTTTTATACCTTTGTTGCTTGGTGGTGTTTTGTATTATGTTACGGAGCCGATTCAGAGGTTTTTAGAAAAGCGTAATTGGCCGAGATGGGCAAGTATATTAACGATAGTCATTGGATTAATAGCGCTTGTAGGTGGCTTTGGCTGGATCGTTGGTAATCCGATTGCAATACAGGTAAATAATTTAGTGAAAAATATACCAACGATTAGTGCTAGCATTCAGGACGCAACTGATTATGTGTTTAAAAACAAGGATAACTTCCCACCACAGTTAAAAGATTTTATCGACAATATGGCAAATTCTGCGCAGCATTTTGCCGTTGTGGCAAGTAAGGGGTTAGTATCGTTTTTACAATCAGTTGTATCCGTTTCTTTATTAGCTATTTTAATTCCATTTTTCTTTATTTTTATGTTGAAGGATCATGAAAAATTTGCACCTTCGATTTATAAGTATTTTAGTGGTGAACGTCGAGAATGGGTGAAAAAGACATTAAGTGAAATCGACGCTGTTTTACGTAGCTATATTCAAGGGCAACTGCAAATTAGTTTTTTACTAGCACTCATTATGTATGTCGGGTATTTAATTATAGGTCTAGACTATTCGCTGCTACTTGTTATATTCGCGTTCTTTATGAATATGATTCCGTTTATTGGACCATGGATCGCCTTTACACCAGCACTGATTGTGGCTGTTGTTCAGGATCCAGTATTAGTCATATGGGTGTCTGTTGTTACACTCGTGGCGCAGCAAATTGATAGTAACTTTATAACTCCTAATGTAATGGGGAAAACACTCGATATCCATCCGTTAACAGTTATTACAGTTATTTTAGCAGCAGGTAATATTGCAGGCTTCATCGGTATTATCATTGCAGTACCATTCTATGCAGTATTAAAAGTGATCGTATCCAATATTTATGATGAACGTAACGTGATTAAGAAAAAGGCTACGAAGTCGGTATAGGAGTCGGAAAAATGGAACAAGAAATTGTGAAAGTTTTTAATGAACAGCATGAACAGATTGGGACAGCAACGAGAGCAGAGGTACATGAAAAAGGACTATGGCATGAAACATTCCACTGTTGGCTTGTCAATGAGGACTATATCTATTTCCAAATCCGTAGTTCACAAAAAAAGGACTACCCTGGCTTGCTTGATATTACAGCGGCAGGGCATCTATTAGCCGTAGAGACAGTAGAATCAGGAATTCGTGAAGTGAAGGAAGAGCTAGGGCTCGATGTCGACGTACACGAAGTTGTTAAAATGGGCATGACATCTTGTAGCATCGTTTCAGAAAACATGATAGACAATGAATTTTGTCATGTTTTTATATATCCATTCAAACATGATTGGGAATCATTTGAGCTGCAGTATGAGGAAGTGTCAGGGGTCGTTCGAGCAAAGCTTGATGAGGCAGAGGCATTCTTTTTAGGAGAAACAGCTACTCTGAATATTGAAGGCTATGAATATTTCCCTGATGGTCAGCGAGCGAAAGTTGTGCGTCCAGTAAGTACAGCACAATTTGTCCCTTACAGGGAACTATACGTTGCTCATGTTATTCAGTTTGTAAAAGAAAAAATGTTATGAATTTTGGTGTCTGAAAAGCTCTTCGTAGGAATTCTAGCATAATTGTAAAAGATAAGATCCGCTTCGCTTTCCGTGGACAAGGTATGAGCCGCATTGGTGCGCTCTTGCTCTATCCGCAGGGAGCTTAAGCGGATTTTTACCTTATATTAGATAATTATTAGGCTCTGACTTTCATAAATATATTACTATTTTTG
The DNA here is from genome assembly GCF_056394365.1 of Lysinibacillus sp. 10T31. Lineage (NCBI taxonomy): Bacteria > Bacillati > Bacillota > Bacilli > Caryophanales > Bacillaceae > Lysinibacillus > Lysinibacillus sp. 10T31. The sequence goes on along the minus strand of NZ_JBFTHS010000001.1, from coordinate 97,923 downwards.
TCGCATCATCAAATGTTAGGTTTATTATTTTTTAAAGCGTATGCTATGTGAATAAGTTGATTGGAGTGGAGACTGGGCGACTCCTTGGGGATTAGCAAATAGAGGAACGAAGGCTAAAACCATCACGTCCTGTGATAACGCCTTCGTGACCAACCTCGTGCTGCTGCCGCTTCGCTTTCGCGCAAAAAACATCTGTTGGCCCGAGACCCTGGAGCGAAGCGAAGCGACAGCAACAAAGCGCCCAGTCGGAACGGAAATCAACCACACGTTATAGAAGAGGAGACATTACTTTTACTTTTAGTACTACCTATTTTACTTCGATATAACAGAAAAAATAAGTTATACTGTAAGGTAGATTGAATAGAAAAGGAGCATTATTATATGCTAACATTTGAACAAAAGCAAGCCATTATCGACTCATTTCCTGAACTTACGAAGAAGGAAATTTCATTGAAACGCTTAAATTATCACTTTATGGATAGCCTTTACGAAAAGACCATTGTTGTGGAAAAACTACACCCAAATGGCAACGGCTTCGTCTTTGTTGGTGATTTATTGCGCTACGAGAAAGAAGCAAACGATAAAGGTCTAGTCAATATTCGTGACTACGATGAACAACAACTTCGTGAAATTATTGAAGATGCCATTCAATATTTATCGGAAGAAGAAGAAGATCAAGAGCCGATTGAAGAGATTTGGCAAAATCGTGAAGGTATTCAATTAAAGCTAGCCTTTGAGCAACGTTCGTGGAATGTCTATCATGGTGAAAATTTAGAGGAAGCCTTTGGTACACAAGAAGCTGCGAAAGAATATTTACTAGAAGAAGGTTTTCGTAAAAAGAAATAAGTAATTCGGGGGATAAGAACGAATGAATGGGAAAAAAATAGTAGGAATAGTTATTGTTGCTGTTATAGCTGTTTGTATATTTTCTGTATTTACGATTACGAAATTTTATAAAGATCATGAGAAACAGCCAAATAGTGAAAATCGAGAAATTAATAAGTCAAAGAGCTTGAATTTAATTTTGCCACAGGCTACAATTATCTCGAATTCAAGATAATTGAGAGGTGGACTGTAAATGCAGCACGTTTTTCATAAAGGAACAGATGAAACAAAACCGATTTTTTTACTGTTACATGGTACAGGCGGAAATGAACAAAGCTTAATTGGCCTTGCAAAGGAAATTGATGATACAGCAAGTATTTTAAGTGTTCGTGGAAATGTCCTTGAAAATGGTATGCCACGCTTTTTCCGTCGTTTAGCGGAAGGTGTTTTTGATATAGAGGATTTAATTTTCCGTACGAAGGAATTAAATGACTTTTTATTAGAAGCAGCACAGCAGTATGGCTTTGACCGTAATCGAGTGGTTGCTATCGGCTACTCTAATGGCGCAAATATTGCTGCTAGCCTATTATTCCATTATAAGGATGCTCTAGCAGGTGCAATACTGCATCATCCAATGGTGCCTAGACGTGATATTGAATTGCCTACACTTTCTTCAATCCCTGTCTTCATCGGTGCTGGAACGAATGATCCAATGTGTACTGCTCAGGAATCTGAGGATTTAGAGGCGCTTTTAACGTCGGCTGGGGCAGATGTGACAACTGTATGGTTTAATTATGGTCATCAGCTAACAATGCCCGAGGTAGAAGCAGCTAAAGAATGGTACGACCGTATTTATTCAAAATAAGGAAAAATCCGCAACCTTTGAGTGAGGGAGAGCTCACGAAAGGTTACGGATTTTTTATTTTTGCTTCTTCGCGAAGGGTAGCCACCAATTCCAGTCCCCGAAGAGCTTCATAAGACTTGGAACGAGCATGAGACGAATTATAGTTGCATCGATGGCGACCGCAATTGCTATACCAACCCCAATTTGCTTCACAGGCATTACATCTGTAAAAGCGAACGCCCCTGTTATCACAATCATAATAAGCGCTGCTGACGTAATGATACGGCTTGTAGAGGTTAGACCGTCAATCGTAGCACGTGTATTATCCGCTCCTTTTTGATATTCCTCTTGAATGCGTGATATTAAAAAGACTTCATAGTCCATACTTAAGCCGAATACAAGACAAAATACAATTACTGGGATAATAAGAACAATCGTACCGGCTTCAATCCCAAAATGTCCGTATTGGAAAATATAGACGAGAATACCGAAGGCTGAGGAAAGTCCAATGATATTCATAATAATCGCTTTCAGTGGAATTAAAATAGAGCGGAAAGCGAGCATTAATATAAAGAACGTTGATACGATAATAATCGAAACAGCCAAGAAAATTTTATTAGAGATTTCATCGAAAATTTCTTGATTGAATTTCGCATGACCTCCAAGAACAAAATCGACACCTAAATCTTTATCTTTCCATGTTCGAGCGAATTGTTGAGCGGTAGTTGATGGACCGGCTGCATCCAATGTAATTGGGATAAAGAGTTGCTTATTTTTAGAAAACGTATTTAGTATTGGTTTTAATTGTTCTGCCATTTGAGGAATTTTCAAAGAAGCGGTCAGTTCCTCAGGAGACTTAATGTTAGCCGTCGTATAAATGGTTGATACATGACTCACTAGAGGGTCATTAAGTAATTTTTCTTGAATATTGAAAATAAGCTCTCTTGCCTCACTATCTTCCCAGCCTTCCTTACGTTCTGCTAACAAATATAAAGTTGAGGTATCGCCAAGTCCGAACGTTGCGTCTAACTGATCATAAGCTGCACGTGCATCATATTTTGTTGGTAATGAATCCACCTGGGGGATTGTAAGTTTAATATCTTTTAATGGAATCATACCAATACCTAGTAATACTGATGCCACAATAATGATGGTCACAGGATGTTTCATGACAAAGCCAGCAAAGCCACGCCAACGATTTGCTCCACCAGACTTTACACGTAATAAGCGCCATTTATTTAGGTTATCTCCTATTAGCATCATCGTAGCAGGTAGCAGGGTTAAGCCAGAAAGTACTGCAAGGAATACAACAATTGTGCCTCCTAAAGCAATATTGTGAAAAATTTCGACGTCAATGACAATCGTGGCACCTAAGCCGATCATGACACAAACAGCAGAAAAGATGATAGAACGGCCAGCTGTCTGTATAGCTGTTTGAATAGCCTGTACAATGGATGTATGGGTACGTTCTTCGCGATATCGATTAATAAACAACAACGCAAAATCGATGCTTAATGCAAGTCCAAGCATTGGTACTATATTTAACACAAAAATCGATAAATTGACATGACCGCTAAACAAAGTCAAAATTCCAAACGCAGTTACAACGGTAACAATGCCGATAATGATAGGTAAGATTGAGGCAACGACAGTCCCGAAAGCGAGTAATAGCACGATGATAGCGATTGGTAAGCCTATTGCTTCCGCTGATGCTAAATCCTTTTGACTTGCTGTATTGATGTCTGCTGAAATAACAGGTCCGCCTGTAATGCTCACACCGTCATTCTCTATTAATGAACGGATGTCTTTCACAACATCAGGTAGATGATCAACATTATTTTTCATATGAACCATGGCATAAGCTATACCATTCTTTTTTAAAGAAGCATCATCAAGTGGTGACTGGATTGAATGAATCTCCTTAATTTTTTGCAATTTTTTTAATGTATCTTGAATTTTCTTATCGTCAGCTGGATTGAAAACGACCAAAATTGTATCTGAAGGCAAATCAAATGTTTTTGCAAGCTCATTTGTAACGTAGGTATGATCGCCTTTAACAAAAAAACCGTCTCCATGAAGCTTACTTGGAAGTTGTATGGCAAACATAGCCATAGTAATAAAAATTATGAACCATAAGGCTACGATAGCTTTAGCGTGGGCTGTTATAAAAGCTGAAAAAGTTTTCATTGTAGGTACTATCCTCCTTTTAAAATAGTGTAAAGGATGTGTCATGTTTTGTCGTGTGACAATATAAAGACTCCTGTTCAACAAGGAACAGGAGTCTTAGTATGCGATCAAATTAGAAGAATAACGATAATAAAAAGTAAATAATAGCTGCCATAACTGCAGAAATTGGCATTGTAATAACCCAAGTAGTTACGATTTTACGCGCCATCCCCCAGTTCACACCACGTACACGTTGTGCAGAGCCGACGCCCATGATAGAGGAAGAAATAACGTGTGTTGTAGATACTGGTAGGTGAATTAATGTAGCACCGAAGATAATGGATGCAGAAGCTAAATCTGCTGCAACTCCGTTTACAGGACGGATTTTCATGATTTTACCGCCGACTGTTTTAATAATTTTATAGCCACCGATAGAAGTACCAAGCCCCATTGCAGTTGCTGCTGCAGCTCGTATCCAGAACGGAATTTCATCTCCTGTATGCAAACCACCAGCGATTAACGCCATGGTCATAATCCCCATTGCCTTTTGTGCATCGTTTGTACCATGTGTAAAAGATTGAATGGCGGCAGTGAAAATTTGCATCGTACGGAAACCTTTATTCGTACGATATAAATTTAAGTTTTTAAACCATAATTTAAACAGTGTCATCATAATAAAGCCAGCGCAAATCGCAAGGATTGGTGATAATACTAGGGCCATGATGATTTTAGTAAAACCGCCATAGTTTAGAACTCCGAAGCCGGCAGATGCAACTGCTGCACCAGCAATGGACCCAATCAGAGTGTGTGAAGAACTCGATGGAATACCGAAATACCATGTTAGTAAGTTCCAAATAATAGCCGAAATTAATGCTGCTAAAATAACGACTGAGCCTGTCGTGTCTCCTTGAAAGGCATTTAAAGCAAATGGATCTACAATATCCTTAGTAAGAGCCTTTGCAACACCGACGAAAGTAATAGCTCCGATAAAGTTCATCGTCGCAGCCAACATGATAGCTACGCGAGGTTTCAATGCTCTAGTGGAAACTGAAGTTGCGATAGCATTTGCTGTATCATGGAAGCCATTGATAAAGTCAAATGTTAGGGCAAAGATAACGACCAGTACAGTTAGTATAATGATTGTGTTCATTGTAAGTGCCCTCTCCTAATTACGCGTTACGCATGATAATTGTTTCCATTGTATTTGCAACGTTTTGACAATGATCAGCGATATCTTCAAGTTGTTCATATATATCTTTATATTTAATAAGTCGAATTGGATCTTTTTCATTTAAAAATAGTTGTTTAATAGACGAACGTTGTACTTCATCACATTCACGTTCATAGTCCTTAATAAGAATTGCGTGTGGGCGCATGCCAATAAGATTCTTTTTCTTTAACTCTTCTGTTGCTTTAACAATTTCATCAGCACTTTTTGAAATATAGCCTAAGAAAGTACGCATTGATTCATCAACCTCAGTTAGAGAGAACATTTCAAAATGAGCGATACAATGCTCCGTACCATCTAATACGTCGTCCATACGAATTGCAAATTCTAAAATGTCTTCGCGCTCGATAGGTGTCATAAATGATTTGTTTAGCATCACGATTAGTTCATGAATGAGCTTATCACCAGCTGTTTCGTAATTTTTCATAGTAATGCTAATCTCTTTTAGGTCAGCTACACTGTTAATACGAAAATCATTTGCGTAATGTACGGCCTCTCTCATATTCTCAGCAATTTTATGCAAAGCTATAAAGAAAGGGTCTTGTTTTTTTGAGTTAAGCATGTAAATCGAATCCTCCTGGATATAAATAAATTGGCCTCTAAACTTTACTATCATAACAAAATCTTTAAATTATCTACATAAAATTCTTCTATTCTACAGAAAACTTTACAATCCTGTAATATACAATTTGTACACAAAATAATAAAGGTATCGCTGTGTTTGTTTTTACTAATACAGAGAAATGCCTTGAAAATAGGTTTTATAAAGATATTCTCCTCTGTTTGATACAAAAAGATACTATTTGGACATAAAATTCCGAAAAATTTTCAGATGAATTGTAAAGGGAATGTAAAGAAATTGTTTTGCTAATAGTTTTCCATTTTCTTAAGAATATCTTCATTTTTATCCTTCAACTTTATTAAGAATTATTTACTACAATGGAGAAGGAAAGGCTCATAACCTAAAATTTAGGATGACTTTTGTAGGAAAGGAAATCAACCTACGTTATGGTGATGAATCTAAAGAGTGAAAAAGGGGCGTTTATTTGAAAATGATTCAAGTCGAGAACTTACAACATACATTTTTAATTGGAAAGAAAGGCAAGGAAAAGCAGGTTCCAGTATTAAAAGGTGTCAATTTTGAGGTGGAAAAAGGAGAGATTGTCGCAATTGTTGGTAAAAGTGGCTCCGGGAAATCAACTTTATTACAAATATTAGCTGGATTTATGAAATCTGAACAAGGATCTATTAAGGTAAACGGAATGGAAACAGCTCATCTCACTGAAGCAGAAAGTGCAGCTTTTCGCTTGCAACAGTTCGGATTTATTTTTCAAAACTTTCAACTAATGCCCGGCTTAACGGCGTTTGAAAATATTGAACTACCTTTGAAGTTGCAGGGTATCAAAAAAGCTATGCGTACAGAAAAGGTAAAAAAACTAATGGACAAGGTTGGTTTAACGGAAGTGGCAGACCATTACCCAAATGAATTATCGGGTGGTCAGCAACAGCGTGTTAGTATTGCAAGAGCCTTAATTACAAATCCTCCTATTTTGTTGGCAGACGAGCCGACAGGAAGTCTTGATTCGGAAACAGAGCAAGATATATTGCTGCTCATTCAAAGCCTAAACCGTGAGCTGGGTTTAACATTTGTCATCATTACTCACGACGAGGAAGTAGCAACGATAGCACATCGACGTTTCCGCATGTACGATGGGGAACTTGTAAAGGAGGAAGCATAACATGTTATTTAAAGATCAATTAGATTTTGTTAAACAGCATATAAAGAAAAATAAATTACGCGTGTTTATGACAGTACTAGCGGCAACAATGGGCTGCGCATTTTTGATTGTCCTTGCATCAGTTGGGTTTGGGCTTCAGGATTCCATACGTAATGAAATATTATCAGATGAAAAAGTGACAAAAATTCAAGTGTTTGGTAATGGTCAATTTACAAAGGACCAAATACATGAAATAAAAGGTATAGAACATGTGGAAACAGTACTCGAGACGATTACTGTCAATGCATCTGCCCATTCATTTTTTGAGGACCGCGATACACAATCTGATTTATTCGTTGCTATTATGCAGGATTTTGAGCAAGTGAATGGCAAGCTTGAGGAAGGGAAGTATCCAACAAAGCCAAACGAAATCGTTGTAGGTTATCATTTTGCTCAAACATTAATAAATGATGCTGAGCGTAAAATTATTGAAGAAAAGAGTAAAAAAGCTGAAGCAGAAGGCACGTATTATAATGGTAATGAGGAAGGTTATAAGGACTCATTAATTGGTAAAGAGATCGAATTGTCATTAATGCCACATACTGATGGGGCAGAAGAGACAGAGAAAATGAAATATACGATTGTCGGTGTTATGAAGAAGCCTTCTTATGATTGGATGATCAATAACTCTATCTATATGGATACAGAGCAAAAGCCGATGATAGCTACAAATTTAGCTGCACCTGGTAATGTTAAAGAGGATGAAATGTTTTATTCGGAATTTAATATTTTTGCGAATAGCATGGAAAATGTAAAGCCGATATTAGACAAACTAAAAGACAAGGGCTATAGCGTTTATTCAGTTACTGAGCAATTGGATCAAATGAATGTATTTTTCCTAGTTTTAAAAATTGGTTTAATATTTGTAGGAACAATTGCTGTCTTGATCGCCTCGATTGGCATTTTCAATACAATGACAATGGCTGTTACAGAACGTACCCGAGAAATTGGTGTTTTAAAGGCGATTGGAGCAAGTCCAAAGCTTATTCAACGATTGTTCTTAATGGAAAGTACATTCATTGGTATTATTGGTACTTTGATAGCGGTAGCCATTTCATATGTTATTAGCTTTGTAGCAAATGCGACATTACCTTTAATTCTAAAAGCAGCAACAGGGGAAGATGCTTTTAGTAGAAATGACATTACATTCTCCCTTATTCCTTGGCAGCTTGTTCTAATTGCTTCAGCGATTAGTATTGGGGTAGCAATGATTTCAGGCTATCGTCCAGCACGTAAGGCCACAAAAATTGACGTTATTCAAGCATTACGACAAGAACTATAAAAGAAAGGGCGGTCCAGAAGTTATTGGACCGCCCTGTTAATTTGAATTGCGCATCTCTATGAAATACTCGCGAAAGGGTAGAGAATACTCGCGCATCCTCATGAAATACTCGCGGAAGGATGGAGAATACTCGCGCATCCCCATGAAATACTCGCGGAAGGATGGAGAATACTCGCACATCCTCATGAAATACTCGCGGAAGGATAACAAATACCCGAGCGTCCCCATGAAATACCCGCGAAAGGAGAGTGGATACCCGCCGACCATAAAACAGCGATTTTATAGGTAAGCTTGTAATTCATTCGCTAAAAACGGCTTGGCATTTAGCAGCTTTAAAAAGGCATCATAGTTAGCGCGCTGTTCAGAGCTCGGCTTTTTACCTGTATGATAAGCTCGTATTAAAATGTTTTTTGGTGTATTTTCCATATCTATAAACTCTAGCAATTGTGCCTCATAGCCAACGAGTGATAAAATTTCCGCTCGGATTGCATCTGTTGCGAGCGCTGCAAAACGTTCGCGTACGAGACCGTGTTGAAGCATGATATCCAGTTCGGGTGTGTTAAGCTGGCGATTTAGCTCATGCTGGCAACAAGGGACACTTAAAATAACACTTGCTCCCCATTTTACAGCACGGGCTAATGCCATATCAGTGGCAACATCACAAGCGTGTAGAGTCACCACCATGTCAACAGCAGACTCCTCATTATAATCATTAATATCTCCTACTAGAAATTCGAGCTGCTCATAGCCTAAATCCTGTGCGATTCGTGAGCATTCTTCAATAACTTCCTTCTTTAAATCCAAACCAGTGACACGAATGTCTAAGCCTTTTTCTATTTTTAAATAATGGTATAGCGCGAATGTTAAATAGGATTTGCCTGAACCAAAATCTAAAATACGAACTTGTCGATCCTTTGGCAAATAGGTTAATGCATCATCAATAAATTCGATGAAGCGGTTAATTTGTTTAAATTTATCGTATTTTTGTTTTTTTATTTTTCCTTCTTCTGTTTGTACACCAAGACGAATTAAAAACGGATATGGTTTATCCTCGGCTAGTAAATAGTTTTTCTTGCGATTATGCGCTAAATTGACTTGCTTTGGCGTTGAGGATTTATCGGATTTCCATAATACTTTGTTCTTTTTTGATAGCTGTATTTGTATATTTTCATCAATAAAATCAACATGTGCTTGACGGTAATCGTTAAAAAATGTTTCTAGCTTCTCACTAAAATTTTCTAATAGAACATTTTCATGTTTTAAAATGCGTTCCAATTGATATTCAACTTGTATATGGTAAGCATCTTTAAGTAATAAAGGTTTTAGCTTTATACGTTTTACTTCGTTTGATTTCATACGTGGTTGACTGATTGTAGCGGTAACGAGTTGCTGTTGTAAAATACGCTCCATTAACTGAGCTTTCATTTCTTCAAATGTCATATATTTCGCCTACTTTATCGTGTTATAGATGGCACTAGTTTAACACACTTTATGAAGTGCAATGCTAGAATTCACACTTTGAATATTTATAGGTTATTTTGTATATTTGTGGTATTTTAATTATACTGACATTTTAATTTATTTCAGCAATTGTCTTTTGTCCGAAAGAAAAGCGTCAGCAACAACAAACACACCAAAGGGGAAACAGGGGGAAAAATATGTCTGAAAACATGTATCAATTACTTGCGATTATTATTTATATGATCGCCATGCTAGGAATCGGTTGGTATGCATTTAGGAAAACATCAAATTTAACGGATTACATGCTTGGGGGGCGTTCACTAGGCCCTGCTGTTACAGCGCTGAGTGCAGGTGCAGCAGATATGTCTGGCTGGCTGTTAATGGGTCTACCGGGTGCGATCTATTTAGCTGGACTTTCCAAGGCTTGGATTGCCATTGGTTTAACGATTGGCGCATATTTGAATTGGCTATTGGTAGCACCGAGGCTGCGTGTATATACGCAAGTTACTAATGACTCAATTACTATTCCGAGTTATTTAGATAATCGTTTACGTGACAACACAAAGCTAATAAGAATTGCATCAGGTATCATTATTTTAATTTTCTTTACATTTTATGTTTCTTCAGGAATGGTTGCAGGGGGCAAGTTTTTTGATAGCTCATTTGGCTATGAATACCATACTGGTTTATTAATTGTATCTGCTGTTGTTGTAGCATACACATTGTTTGGAGGGTTTTTAGCGGTTAGTTATACAGACTTTTTACAAGGGCTTATTATGTTTTTAGCACTTATAACTGTACCGTTATTCGGATTGTTTTTAACAGGTGGAGTTGGAGACACAATAGCATCCATTAAAGCTGTAAATCCTGAACACCTAAGCTTATTTTCCTCAAATGCAACTGCTGCAGTAATCATTTCATCACTTGCATGGGGACTAGGTTATTTTGGACAACCACATATTATCGTACGCTTTATGGCAATAAGCTCAGTAAAAGAAACAAAGCAAGCTCGTCGTATTGGTATTGGCTGGATGATGTTAAGCCTATTCGGAGCGATTGGAACAGCTTTAGTAGGTGTGGCTTATTATGAGCAACATGCAGGAGAGTTAAAGGACGCTGAGACTGTATTTATTGTACTTGGCCAAATCTTATTCCATCCATTTATTGCAGGTATAATGCTTGCTGCCATTTTAGCCGCAGTAATGAGTACAATTTCATCTCAATTAATTGTTACTTCGTCTGCGCTTGTAGAAGACATTTATAAAGCTTTATTTAATAAAACAGCAGATGATAAGCATTATGTTTTTATTGGCCGTGTCGCTGTTTTAGTTGTAGCTATTGTCGCAGGGATTTTAGCATGGAATCCAGATAGATCTGTTTTGGACTTAGTGGGCTTTGCTTGGGCTGGCTTCGGTGCAGCGTTCGGTCCTGTAATATTGCTGTCGCTGTATTGGAGGAAATTAACGAATTACGGGGCACTCAGTGGGATGATAGCTGGTGCTGCAACTGCCTTTGTTTGGGGAAAAATAAAGTTCTTAGCTGATACATTATATGAGATTGTTCCAGGCTTCATAGTATGCTTAATCGTTGCGGTTATTGTCAGTATTTTAACGTATAGACCGAATAAAGTTATTGAAGACGAATTCAATCGCACGGAAGTATTACTAAAAGAAGAACGTAAGTAAAATGAAGTGCGCCTTTTGCATAAAGGCGCATTTTTTACGATATATATGTTAAACGACACGAATTAGGACATTATATGGTAAGATGAAGAAAATTTGTCGTAGTAGCACCCAAGTGTTGGTGGGAGGTTTGTGGATGGATAGAATTAAAGAAGTAGATATATTGTTGGAAAAAGCTATTTTAGTTGGCGTAAATCTACGGAATGATGAGCATTTTGATTATTCAATGGAGGAGCTGAAAAATTTAGCTGAAGCTTTAAATGTTGAAGTTGCCGGCATTGTCACACAAAATTTAGAGCGCGTTACGCCATCTCATTATGTTGGCACTGGGAAAATTGAAGAAATAAAAAACTTTTATGATGAAGCACAAGCAAATTTAGTGATTTTTAATGATGAATTATCACCTTCACAGATTCGTAATTTAGAGCGTGATTTAGAGACGAAAGTTATTGATAGAACGATGTTGATTTTAGATATTTTTGGACGTCGTGCTAAAACACGTGAAGCACAGATGCAAGTCGAGTTAGCACAATTGCAATATATGCTACCTCGTTTAGTCGGCTTGCATGCATCTCTCAGCCGTCAAGGCGGTGGCACAGGTGGTGGCTTTAAAAACCGTGGTGCTGGTGAGACAAAGCTCGAGCTAGACCGTCGAAAAATTGAGGATCAGATTTCGAAAATAAAGAAGGAGCTAGAGCATGTAAAGGAGCAACGAGAGACGCAGCGTAAACAACGACGTAAAAATGCCGTGCCTGTTGTTTCCATTGTCGGCTATACGAATGCTGGTAAGTCAACTATTATGAATCAGTTGCTTTCGAAAATAGGGCAGGAAGATCATAAACAAGTGTTTGAGAAGGACATGCTTTTTGCCACACTTGAAACATCCGTCCGTCAAATAGAATTACCTGATAAAAAGACATTCCTATTAACAGATACAGTTGGTTTCGTTAGCAAATTACCGCATCATCTAGTGAAGGCATTCCGCTCAACATTGGAAGAGGCTCGTGATGCCGATTTATTACTCCATGTTGTAGATGTTTCCAATTCTGAGCACGGCTTTATGATGGATGTAACAAATGAAACGCTTAAGGCAGTTGGCGTTGAAGGGATTCCGACAATTTATGTGTATAATAAAGCGGATATAGCAAACGTTCCTTATCCTGTTACTAGCGGTGATAATATTTGGATTTCTGCGAAGCAAGGGATTGGATTAGAAGAATTATTGCAAATGATACGTCAGCATATTTTCTCTGATTATGTAACATGTAATATGCTCATTCCGTATGAACAGGGGAATATTGTCTCTTATTTAAATGAACATGCCTCTGTCTATGAAACCGCATATGAAGAAGATGGAACGCTGCTAACGCTAGAGTTAAAAGAAGCGGATTATGCAAAATTCCAACAATACGTAATTAAATAATGAATAACATCATTGTTTTAAAAGCATGCTAAAAGCACTTCGTGTTTCTAGCGTGCTTTTTTGTAATCGAAAAAGAGAATTTATATCGCTGTGAATGAAATTATAGATAATACTAGCTTTTTTGTTTAAAAAGTAAAAAATCTGATTATAAAATATTTTAGAATAATTTCACTGCGGTTTATAATTAAGTGGATATTAAAGAATCAGAAAACTTAGGAATATCAACAGGTTTGGTACAATTCTATGAAATTCATTCTGAATTTAAAGAAAATATGTAAAATTCCAACATTTTTTAAAACTCTTGAAAAAGTTTTGAAAACGCTTTAGTATGATGAAATAAAGTTTTTATCCTTACTTTTGGGTAATAATATTATTATTGAATAATGAAATCGGGAGAGGGTATTTTTATGTCTACTAAAGATGAAATTGTAAAATCCGTCCCTCAAAATGGCTTTGTCGGACACCCTAAAGGGCTCTTTACATTATTTTTCACTGAATTTTGGGAACGATTCTCATACTACGGTATGCGAGCAATTCTGATTTTCTTTATGTATTATGAATTGCATGAAGGCGGTTTAGGCCTAGATCGTGGAACAGCAAACTCAATTATGGCCATCTACGGATCAATGGTTTACATGTCCGGGATACTCGGTGGTTGGATTGCTGACCGAATACTAGGTACACGTAGAACCATTTTCTATGGTGGAGTGTTCATTATGTTTGGACATTTCCTGCTAGCGTTACCTGGTGGTGTAAGCATGTTATTTGTTTCAATGTTCTTTATTGTCATTGGGACAGGCTTATTAAAACCGAACATTTCAAGCATTGTCGGAGATATGTATGCTGAAACAGATAGTCGCCGTGATGCAGGTTTTTCAATTTTCTATATGGGTATTAATATGGGGTCATTCCTTGCACCTTTAATTGTCGGAACAATTGGACAAAAGTATAATTTCCACCTAGGCTTTGGTGTAGCAGGGATCGGAATGTTTGTTGGTTTAATTATTTATAAATTAACAGAGAAAAAATATTTAGGGATAGCAGGGTTACAAGTAAACAACCCATTATTGCCTGAAGAACGTAAAAAAGTCTTTACACGATTTGGGATTATAGCTTTACTTATTATTATTGTTGGGGCAATTGGTATTAAAACTGGCGTACTGACAATGAATGTTTTTAGTTTAATTATTACGACGCTAGGTATTGTAATTCCAACATTGTTCTTTATTTATATGTATCGCAGTGAGAAAACAACGAAGGACGAGAAGTCTCGCATACTCGCTTATATTCCTTTGTTTATATCGGCTGTAATGTTTTGGGCAATTCAAGAACAAGGGGCAACTATTTTAGCAACGTTTGCAGATGGTCGTACACAATTAGATATTGGTGGTTTCCATATTCAATCTTCTTGGTTCCAATCGTTAAACCCTTTATTCGTCGTAACAATGGCTCCGTTATTTGCCATGTTGTGGTTGAAGTGGGGAGATAAGCAACCATCTACACCGCGTAAATTTGCTTATGCATTGTTCTTTGCAGGAATGTCATTCGTCGTGATGATGATTCCAGCATATTTATCTGGTGGTGAAGAATTAGTAAGTCCATTGTGGTTAGTATTATCATTCTTTTTAGTTGTAGTTGGGGAGTTATTATTATCGCCAGTAGGTTTATCGGCTACTACAAAATTGGCTCCAAAGGCTTTTGCTGCACAAACGATGTCGCTTTGGTTTTTAACAAGCGCAGCAGCGCAAGCAATCAACGCACAACTTGTAAAAGTCTATGAAGTGGTAAGTGAATTCACATACTTCGGTTTCTTAGGCTCATTATCAATTGTTTTAGGAATAATAATATTAGTACTTTCGCCTATTATTTCAAAAGCGATGCGAGGTATTAACTAATAATAGGATGTAAGTACAGTTATTCAAATAACTGTACTTGCATCTTTTTTTGTATTAAAGAGCATTTGATTTGTATTAACAAACCGAGGAGGTGGCAACTATTCGTCAGAAAGTTGAAAGCCTCACACTGTGCCCGTAGAAACAAAAGTGACGGATAGAACGTCATAAAGCATTCAAACATATATAATGAAGAACAACTTTTTATAATGTTAAGGGACTAATAAACGTTTCTTATGACTCTTATTGTATTTGACTCATCATCAAAAGTTGGGGATGATATTTGTTAAAACGTATGCCATGAGGATAAGGTTGATTGGAGTGGAGTTGGGCGACTCCTTGGGGAATAGAAATAGAGGAACGAAGGCTAAAACCATCGCATCCTGTGATAACGCCTTCGTGACCAACATCGTGTTGTTACCCAGCCGGAACGGAAATCAACCACACATGATGCGATGAGCCATTTATCAACCGTCTGAAAGCATTTAATCTTATCGTGTAGTAAATTTGCTGAATGAGGGAATATGTTTTTGTGTAGAAAAGATTTTATTTCAGTTATAATATTCTTAATAGTATGACATTTCGAGGGGTTGGGTGCTATGAAGGAAGCTTTAAGTCGTTTGAGGCCAAGATTAATGGAGATTTTCACGTATTTGCACGCAAATCCAGAAATAAGCTGGCATGAGGTAGAAACAACGAATTATATTGTTGATTTACTAACACGTGAAGGTTTTTCACCAATACGCTTTAAAAACAGTACGGGGCTTTATGTTGACGTAGGAAATGGTAGTCCTAAAGTCGGTTTGCGTACGGACATTGATGCGTTATGGCAGGAAGTAGATGGTGAATTTCGTGCGAATCACTCCTGCGGCCATGACGGACATATGACGATGGCAATCGGTGCTCTATTACTTTTGAAAGAGCTTGCTCCATCATTCAACGGTACAATTCGTGTGATTTTTCAACCAGCTGAAGAAAAAGGAACAGGTGCTTTATCTATTTTAAAGGAAGGAATCATTGATGATTTAGACTTTTTATTTGGTGTCCATGTAAGACCTGTCCATGAGCTTGAAGACGGTACATACTGTGCTGCGTTGTATCATGGAGCCTCTCGATTACTTGAGGGGGAAATCATTGGAGAAGACGCCCATGCTGCAAGACCGCATCTCGGCGTAAACGCCATTGAAGTAGGCGCAACTATTATCGAAGATTTAAGAACGCTTCATACAGACCCAATGGTTCCTGTATCAATTAAGATGACCAAATTCCATGCTGGAGGAGAGTCCGGCAATATTATTCCTGGAAGTGCATCGTTCACCATTGATATACGAGCTCAGCAAAATGATGTGATGGATGCACTGGCACAGGGAGTAAAAAGAGTTATTGATTCTTCCAAGGTCTTGCATAAAGTGCAGATTGAATTACGTACAGTAGCGAATATAGTAGCTGCTGAGGTCGACCCAACTGCTCAATACATTATGGAGCAGGCAATCGTGCAAGCAACCGGGTTGTCGAATTTAAGAAAGCCAGTTCATACACCTGGAGGAGAAGATTTTCATCACTATGCTGTTCAACGCCCGCATTTAAAATCTACGATGTTAGGTTTAGGCTGTGGTGTAACACCAGGACTACATCATCCAAAGATGAGATTTAAGCAGGCGAGGCTTGTAACAGGGGTTGAAATCCTTACAAGAGCGATATTGTTAGCATTGGAGTCGGAGAATACAAAGGAGGGATCAGCATAATGTTAGAGAGAGTACGTATTCAAAAAATAATGGCACCTACAGAGATTGCAGAAGTACAAATTTTGAATGAAAGTATTTGGGGGAGTCAGGCTATTCCCTCACATCAATTGTTGGCAGCTGTACAAAATGGTGGATTAATCCTTGGAGCGTATTTAGACGAAAAGCTGATTGGCTTTAACTACTGCTTTGTTGGCTGTCGCCATGGAAAAATGTATTTACACTCACACATGATTGGTGTGGATAAAACATATCGTGAACAAGGTGTAGGTGAATTACTAAAGCATGCCCAACAGGAATATGCAAAAGAACATGGGTTTCAGCTTGTGATTTGGTTATTTGATCCGCTAGAAGCATGTATGGCTAATTTATCATTTTTGAAGCTCAATGCCTTTAGTTTTCAGTACGAAAATGATTATTATGGTCCGCTCAATGATGATTTCAACGATGGGCTACCTTCAGATCGAATTGTTGTAGAGTGGTGGATTGAACGCAATCGAGTGGAGGATTCCTTGGATGAACTGGAAGAAGAAGCTGAAGAAATTGTACCGTGGTCTTTAACGGTAGATGGCTTACCAGTGCTCGATATTGATGGTGAATTTCAGCAAGAGCAATTATATTATAAGGACGCCTATTTATTGCCCATTCCTCAATTTTTACAAAAGATGAAAGTGGAGAGTCCTAAGCTTGCTGAGGACTGGCGTTATAAAGTACGTACTATTTTAACGACATTGTTTGAACAAAATTATGCAATTGTTCGAGTAAAAAAGAATAAGGAATATGTTCATAGCTATCTATTAGTCAGACGCTCCTTATTAGCTTTATAATAAGGATAAGGAGTGAAATCTTGTGAAACTAGAACAGATTACAGTGAGACATATAAAAATGCCTATGAAAGCACCGTTTACAACGAGTTTTGGCACAATTGAAGAAAAAGAACTCTTACTTATAGAAGCGATAGATCAATCAGGAACTGTAGGATGGGGAGAAGCTGTTGCCTTTGCAGCGCCTTGGTATACAGAGGAGACAGTAAAAACAACATGGCATATGCTTGAAGACTTCTTGATCCCCATCTTGTTACATAAAGAGGTTGGGCATCCAGACGAAGTCAGTGCTTTGTTCTCCTCTATTCGTCGTAATTGCATGGCGAAATCCTCTATTGAAGGGGCCATATGGGATATTTATGCTCAACAAACGAAACAATCACTTGCCCAAGCGTTAGGCGGAGATAAGGAGCAAATAGAGGTAGGTGTTAGCGTAGGTATTCAATCTTCTACAGAAGCATTAATTGATTTATTAAAAGGCCATGTAGATAAAGGATATAAACGAGTAAAAGTGAAAATTAAGCCTGGCCACGATGTAGACGTTATTCGTGCTATTCGAGCTGAAATGCCAGATTTGCCATTGATGGTAGATGCTAATTCGGCTTACTCATTGAGCGATATGGATGTATTGCAGCAACTTGATGCATTTAATTTATTAATGATTGAACAGCCATTAGCTGTAGATGATATTGTCGATCATGCTAAGCTACAGCGGAAGTTAAAGACGCCTATTTGCTTAGATGAAAGCATCACCTCTTATGAAGATGCCCGAAAAGCGATAGAGCTTGGTAGTTGCGGTGTTATTAATATAAAAATAGGACGCGTAGGCGGATTAACAGAAGCAAGAAGAATTCATGATTTATGTAAGGAAAATGATATTCCGGTTTGGTGTGGCGGTATGTTAGAGGCAGGAATCGGACGAGCGCATAATATTGCATTAACGTCACTCTCTAATTTTGTGTTGCCCGGGGATACTGCAGGATCTAGTCATTATTGGTATGAGGATATCATTACACCTGAAGTAATTGTAGAGGATGGTTATATTCATGTGCCGCAAACGGTTGGAATTGGATATACACCTAATATGAAGATAATTGATAAGTTAACAATCAGTAAGAAGGTCTATTAATAATAAGTTCATCACCAAATGTTGTGGATGACTTTTGGTAAACGTCTACTATGTAAATAAGTTGATTGGAGTGGAGGCTGGGCGACTCCTTGGGGATTAGCGATTAGAGGTACGAAGGCTAAAACCATCACGTCCTGTGATAACGCCTTCGTGACCAACATCGGTGCTGCTGACGCTGCGTTAGCACTACGCTTTCGCGCAAAAAACATCTGTTGGCCCGAGACCCTGGAGCGAGCATCGCGAGTGAAGCGGCTCATCGGACGCCCCCAGGAAGCTCTGCTCTGCGCGAAAGCGAAGCGTCAGCGGCAAATGTTTTATCTGTGCGAAAGCGAAGCGTCAGCAACAAAGCGCCCAGTCGGAACGGAAATCAACCACACGTTTTGGTGATGATCCCAATAATAGGATAAACAGGGAGAGAACTGATTGAAAAAAAGTTTGCAAATCGGTGGTGCCTATGTAGGGATTATCGTCGGTGCGGGATTTGCATCAGGACAGGAAATCGTACTATATTTTACGAGCTATGGTTTTCGTGGAATTTATGGTGCACTTATTGCTACAGTTGGATTTGCCTTGGTAGGAATGTGCATTGCTCAAATTAGCTCGAGGTTGCGTACGACATCGCACAAGGATTTAATTTATCAAATTTCAGGTAATGCTGTAGGTTTGGTGATGGATTATTTACTGTCGCTCTTCTTATTCGGTGTAGCGGTAATCATGTTTGCGGGAGCAGGTGCTACGCTTCATCAAATGTTTGGACTACCTGTTTGGCTGGGGAGCATCTGTATGATTGTACTTACTATCGCGACAGTTATGATGGATGTGAAGAGTATCATAAACGTTATTGCTATTGCTACACCCTATTTGCTAGCAATTGTCTCGATAATAGCGGTCTATTCATTAGCTACGATGGATTTAACCTTTGTTGAACAAGCTGTTATTGCACAACAAGCACAAGTAAGTTCTAAAAGCTGGTGGGTTACTGCTTTACTGTATTTATCTTTTAATATCGGTGTGTGTTTTTCGCTTTTAACTGTTATGTGTGGATCTATTCGCAATGAAAAAGTGGCGGGGATGGGAGGCATTATTGGTGGGATTTTGCTTGGAGCTTTAATTCTACTTATTAACCTGTCTCTTCTTGCAAAAATGAATGTTATCGTTGGTATAGATATTCCGATGCTAGCATTAGCAAATGAAATCCATCCTCTCGTTGGTCTATTGATGTCCTTTTCTTTATTAGGGATGATTTATAATACCGCAGTGGGGATGTTCTATTCATTTATGGTGAGATTTTTAAAACCTAATAAGGCCAGTTTTAAGGTAACTGCCGTTTTTATCGGTGGTTTGGGCTTTTTAGCAAGTCTTGCTGGTTTTACGACGCTTGTAGCCAAGCTATATGCAGTGATGGGGTATGTCGGCTTTATATTAATAGTTTTAATTGTTTTTGCATGGTTCAAAGGCGTTCGACGAATAGCTTAACTTTTTTCGGCTGAAGTATCCCACTTCTATATGTGGTGAGATGAATGTGGTTTTAAGTCACTTTTTAGTGGGTGTCTAAACATCTGTACCTGTCGCTACGCTTTCGGTACAAAAGACATCCGCTGAAATAGAGGAACTCAGTCTAAGAACGCCACGTCCTGTGGCATTACTGAAATGACCAACATCGTGTCGGCCCTCGTGCAGGCCTAAGCACAAACGATTCCGGACGCATTGTTTATCTGCGCGACAGCTACTATGATGCCGAGGCATAATTAATTTGATAAGGTAATTGAGAAAAAATTAGTATTTTATTCTCAATTACCTTTTTATTTGTGTAAAAAATGTAGAGATATTTAACTTCGGGCATAATACAAAACACAGATATTCCGTTGAAAATGCTCGTTTTTTAATGAATCTCAAATAAAACGAGAATAATTCTCAATTGGAGGTTGACTGAGAATGAAAACACCCTTATAATGAGAATCGTGAGTAATGATAATCGTTTTCAATGAATGTTACGAGCAAAAATGAATCTACCGGGGATTACAATGAAAAAAAGATATCTTTTAACAGCAACTGTTGTGCTGTCTATAGTTTCACTATTTATCGGAGTAGTTGATATAAAACCGAGTGATCTATTAGACTTCGAATCAGAAGAAACTAGACTATTTTTTATTAGTCGCATACCGAGACTTGTAGCAATTTTATTAGCAGGTGCAGGTATGAGTATTGCTGGTTTAATTATGCAAAGTTTAAGTAGGAATAAGTTCGTGTCACCAACGACGGCAGGTACATTAGATGCTACAAAGTTGGGGGTACTAATCTCGATGATGTTTTTCACAAATGTCACGTACTTTCAAAAAATTTCCTTCGCTTTCATATTTGCCTTAGCCGGCACATTATTGTTTATGCAAATATTAAATCGAATAAAGTTTAAAGATGCGATCTTTATACCGCTTATTGGCTTAATGTTTGGGAATATCCTTTCATCAATTACAACGTTCTTTGCGTATAAGGCGGATATTATCCAAAACATTTCTGCATGGTTACAGGGAGATTTCTCATTAATGATGAAAGGTCGTTATGAGCTTTTATACATAAGTGTGCCCGTGCTGATTTTAGCTTACATTTATGCGAACCGCTTCACAGTGGCAGGAATGGGTGAGGATTTTGCAAAAAACCTTGGTCTTTCTTATAAATTCGTTGTGAATTTAGGTCTAGTGTTAGTAGCACTTATTTCGACGACAGTGGTACTAACAGTTGGTGTGATACCGTTCCTTGGTTTAATCATTCCAAATATAATTTCGCTGTTCAAAGGGGATAACCTTGCTAAGACATTGCCTCATACAGCATTGCTAGGTATGTCGTTCTTATTATTCTGCGACATTATAGGGCGTGTACTGATTTTCCCTTATGAAATTCCGATTAGTATGACAGTCGGGGTCATCGGAAGTGCGATCTTCCTAATTATGTTATTTAGGGGGAAAGCATATGCGTAACCGTACAAAAATGTTGATTTTACTAGGTTTGGCTGTAGCATCTATTTTACTGTATGTATTTTATGGACTTAATGGTAACTATCATTACGCGTTCCCTCGTCGCCTTATTAAAGTGGTAGCGATGTCGTTAACAGGGATTGCGATTGCTTATTCAACAGTAGTCTTTCAAACGATTACACATAACCGTATTTTAACGCCGAGTGTAATGGGACTTGATGCATTATATATGATGGTTCAAACGTTCATCTATTTCTTCTTTGGATCTATGTCGATATTCGTAATTAATGCAAAATACAATTTCTTACTAGCTGTTTTAGCTATGGTTGTCTTTGCGGTGATTTTTTATCGCGTATTGTTCAAGGAAGGAAAACGTCCGATTTATTTCTTGCTGCTTGTCGGTATGATTGTCGGAACGTTTTTAGGAAGCGTAACGACGTTCTTCCAAGTGTTAATAGACCCGAATGAGTTTTTAAGCTTACAAAGTAAAATGTTTGCAAGCTTCAACAATGTCAATTCGGATTTAGTATGGCTTGCAGCTGTCGTCATAATCATTACCTTTATTTATGGCTGGCGTCACATGAACCAATTAGACGTCATGTCTCTTGGACGTGATACAGCAATTAACTTAGGGGTGCCATATGACAAGCTTGTACAGCGTATGCTCATTTTATCTTCAATATTAATTGCTGTTTCTACAGCTCTTGTTGGGCCAATTACGTTCTTTGGCTTAATCGTAGCAAATTTATCGTATCAATTTTTCAAGACGTACAAGCACTCTGTGATAATCGCAGGTTCTTGTGTAATGAGTATTGTAGCTTTAGTCGGTGGACAGTGGATGGTCGAACGTATTTTTAATTTCGATACAACACTAAGCGTTATTATAAACTTTGTAGGTGGCGTGTACTTCATCTACTTATTATTGAAGGAAAGTAGGTCAGCAGGATGATCCAAGTAAAAGAAATATCCAAGTTTTTTGGGAAAAAACCGGTCATTCAAGATGTCAGTGTCGACGTTGCACCAGGGAAAATTACGTCTTTTATCGGACCGAATGGTGCAGGTAAATCAACATTGCTTTCAATGGTAAGCCGTTTACTTAATGCAGATACTGGAGAAGTATTACTCGATAAATCAGATGTACGTCGTTGGAAATCGGACGATTTTGCGAAGCGTGTATCCATTTTAAAACAGTCAAACTATATGAATGTACGCCTAACAATTCGTGAGCTTGTTTCATTTGGTCGCTTCCCTTATTCGAAAGGGAATTTAAAGCCTGAAGATGAACTAAAGGTAGATGAAGCAATTCAATATATGAATTTAGAAGATCTTCAACACAATTATTTGGATGAATTATCGGGTGGTCAACGTCAACGTGCATTTATTGCTATGGTTATTGCACAGGACACAGACTATATTTTGCTTGATGAGCCGCTTAACAATTTAGATATGAAGCACTCTGTGCAAATCATGAAAATTTTGCGTAAGCTCGTTGATGAGTTAGGGAAAACAGTTGTCATCGTATTGCACGATATTAACTTTGCTTCCGTATACTCAGATCATATTGTGGCACTAAAAAATGGACGTGTTGTCAAAGACGGTCCAACAAATGACATCATCAACTCTGATGCGCTTAAGGAAATCTATGATATGGATATCCCTGTCCAAGAACAGGATGGCTGTCGCATTTGTGTGTATTTTAACTCTTAAAAAAGCAATAGATGGAATTATCCATCTATAAAATAAATTCAAAGGAGCAATTTTACAATGAAAAATTGGAAATTACTTACTGTTTTAATGGCCATGATGCTATTAGTATTAGCTGCTTGCGGTTCTAAGGACGAAGCAAAAAAAGAAGATAAAGGTTCTTCAGATAACAAGCCTGCTGAAGATCAAAAAGGAGAAGCTACAGCTTACCCACTAACAATCCCAACTATCAAAGATGGTGAAGAAACTTTTAAAGAAGTAACACTTGATAAAATGCCTGAAAATATTGTTGTATTTGACTATGGTTTCCTTGATACTTTAGATGCTTTAGGTGTTGAAGTTGCAGGTCTTCCACAAAAATCAGTTCCAAAATACTTAAGTAAATATACTGATAAAAATTACGTAAATGTTGGTTCTTTAAAAGAGCCTGATTTTGAAGCAATCTCTTCTATGAATCCAGACATTATTTTCATCTCTGGTCGTCAAGCACCTGCTTACGATGAATTATCTAAAATTGCGCCAACTGTATTTGTAGGTGTAGATGATACAAACTTTATGGAATCCTTCAAAGAAAAAACTGAATTAGCTGGTAAAATTTTTGGTAAAGAAAAAGAAGCTGCTGATGCATTTGCTGCATACGAATCAAAAGTAGAAGAAGTTAAAGCTAAAACAGCTTCAGCTAAAGAAAAAGCTTTAATCGTTTTAGCAAATGAAGGTTCATTATCTGCATATGGTCCTGGTTCACGCTTCGGTGTTATCCATGATGTATACGGTGTAAAAGCTGCTGATGAAAAAATTAAAGTCAATACACATGGTGACAATGTAAGCTTTGAATATGTACGTGACACGAACCCAGATGTTTTATTCGTAGTTGACCGTGATGCTGCTGTAAATCCAGAAGGTGAGTCTGGTACAAAAGCTGCTATTGAAAACGAAATCGTTGGTGCTACTAACGCTGCGAAAAATGGTAAAATCGTTTATTTAGATCCACAAGTTTGGTATTTATCTGGTGGCGGTTTAACTTCTGAAACTCAAAAAGTTGAAGATGTTCTAAAGGTGTTTAACTAATATGTTTGTACAAATTAAACGTATTGTCGTTACGGAAGGGAATTCGGATAAAGTTGTTGAGCGTTTTGGCGCCAAAAAAGATGGCTCATCATTGCTTGAACAACAGCCAGGCTTTGTTGATAAGCAAGTACTTGTAAAAAAAGTACGACGTGGAGATGAAGAAGTGCTAATTGTGGTTCGATGGGAATCAGAAGAGGCATGGAAAAACTGGGAGAAGAGTCCTGAACATATTGCTGGTCATAAAGCCAATGCTGGTAAACCGAAGCCTGATCATATCATCGAAAGCGGCCAAGAAGTTTACTATGTAAAAGGTTAATAATTTAGAGGTGTCTCAAAGTTCATTTGAGGCACCTTTATTCTTTTGAATAGAACATAAAGCTTCGCATTGACCATAGAAATGCAATGATAGATAGACAAAGTGGAGGATAGAGGAGCGAAGGTGGCGGATAGAAGTCAGAGTGAAGGAAAGAATGGCTAGAGTGACGGATAGAAGTCAGAGCGACGGAAAGAAAGGTCAAAGCGACGGAAAGAACCGCCAGAGTGACGGATAGAAGTCAGAGCGACGGAAAGAAAGGCCAGAGCGACGGAAAGAAAGGCTAGAGCGACGGAAAGAAAGGCTAGAGCGACGGAAAGAAAGGTCAAAGCGACGGAAGAATGGCTAGAGTGACGGATAGAAGTCAGAGCGACGGAAAGAAAGGCTAGAGCGACGGAAAGAAAGGCTAGAGCGACGGAAAGAAAGGCTAGAGCGATGGAAAGAAAGGCCAAAGCGACGGAAGAATGGCTAGAGTGACGGATAGAAGTCAGAGCGACGGAAAGAATGGTTCGAGCGACGGAAAGAAAGGTCAAAGCGACGGAAAGAACCGCCAGAGTGACGGATAGAAGTCAGAGCGACGGAAAGAAAGGTCAAAGTGACGGAAAGAACCGCCAGAGTGACGGATAGAAGTCAAAGCGACGGAAAGAACCGTCAGAGCAATGGAAAAACCTCCAGAGAGACGTAAATAAACCATCAATGCGACCTAATAAAACTATTAATATGGCATATAGAACGATATTAAGGAAGAAGGGCGAGGTACATATCGCCATACCCAATCTAGTATTAATGTTTAATGGACGCTCTATTCCATGCATTAAATGCTGTAGTAATATTTAAAGAAATACCATTGTCACTAATGGAAACCCTGGTGAAAGTAGCAGTTGATTGTTGATGATGTGTCCAATTTGCTTTTTTTACAGCAGTAAATTTCCCTAAAGGGGACATTTCCATTTCTAATTCTGAATTAAGGGGATAAATAGGTAAGCCGACTATTTCTCCGATTTTTACGGTACTTTCAATTGAGGAAGCGCTAGAGCAATTACCTCTTGCATTTATAATACTAAAGCTTGGTGATGTATAGAGTATAGGTGTAGATATGTTTAACTCTGAGGTAAATGGACTTACTAAAGGCAACATAGAAAGACTTTCTTCAGATACTCTTATAATTCCATATTGTTCTATAAAACTGTCCAGCCTTTGCTGAAAAGTATCTTCGAATCCAGGAATATTGCAAATAAAATTTGAAAATGTAGATTTGCTTTTATACTCCGCTAATGTTTCTTTAAAAGCCTGTTGCTCGGCATCAATAATTATTTGCTCAATATATTGTTGTTCTTTCGAAGGTTTTTTAATAGTGATTTCTTCTTCAGAGACAAAAATTGCACAGGAAAAATTAGCTGTAAGTATTAAAACGTTTTCATTTACTTCATTTTTCATTTCAATCACTCCCAGTGTTTCGAGAATTTCCTTGTTAATTGATTAAACGAAAACGGCACATCACGATAAATGTAGGGGATTTCCGTTCTGAATAGTTGTTCAATGTAACTCATATCCCGAGAAGCCGCCCAGTCTTCTCTCCAATCAACTGATAACATAGCATACTGTTTCGTTTCTAATGAACTTTATAACTTGGAATTAATCAAAAATTGATATATGAACAAAATACAAATTTATCTTAGCCTATTTAAGCGTATCATCAGTGAGGACGCCATTTCAATGCTGAGTTTACGCCAAAAAATGGCGGTCAATAATATAACACCGCCACTTATTTTACTATCCCTAAATAAAGAAATGGCGTGCTTTCCATAAATACCGCCACTTTTTGGCGGTATATTGTGCTAATGATATAATGTAAAATATTTCCTTTGTATTTATGTGTCTAGTACTATTTCCCATTAATCTGTATACTATTTAATAACATACTTAAGGGAGGAGAGGACTATTGAAGGAGCTTGACGAACAAATTAATGAAGCATTGGACATCCTAATTGAAAACGAGACATTGATAGGTTATGAACTACAGTCGATGCTAAAAAATTTTAAAGAAGAAAAAAAGGCAGTTGGCTATTCATTTGGTAAGCTTTGTTATTGGCATTATGAAGCATTTACAGATTGTTTGAATGAGGACATTTATAAAGTTGCCGCAGCTATCGAACTTTTAATTTTATCGTTTGATATTATCGACGACTTGCAGGACAAGGATTCAGACTACAGTTGGAGTAAAACACCTGAATTATCATTAAATGTTGCTTTAGCAATGCTAGTTATGGCTTCTAGAACTATACGTGAGACTTCCTTTGAACACAAAAGTACTGCTATTCAAATACTAGAGGATTATGCATTACGAAGTATAAACGGTCAGCAACTAGATTTACTCAATACTTGTAGAGATGAGCAATCATATATACAAATGATTGAACAAAAGTCGGGTTCTTTAACAGCAATGGGCTGCTTAATTGGCGAAGTGCTTGCAAAAGGAGAGACATCTTCTGAGGTTGAGGAGTATGGGAAAAACATAGGTATTATCCAACAAATAAAAAACGATATTCACAGTTTAAAAACTTGGGGACCCAAAAATGATTTACTAAATAAAAGATACTCATTGCCTATTATTTATCTTTTATCACAGGGAAATGATGTTTCAAATTCTGTTGTAAACTATTATAATGATGATATAGTTGCATTTTTGGATAATAATGCTACGGAAAATGAGTTGACAAATGGTGGTGCAATACGGTATGCAATTACAATTAAAAATGTTTTCAAGTTTAAAGCATTGAAGACGCTTGAAAATGTAGCTATAAATGAAGTAGGTAAAGACTTCTTAGAAAAACTAATGAAATGAGGAGAGATATGTATGATGAATGTCATTCAATATCTAGAAAAAAACCCAGACCTAGTTGCTCTATTAAAAGCACAAAAAGCATCATTGATCGGAATTTCATCTTTAGAACAAAAAGCAATTTTAGATGCGTTTAGTTGTGAAGTAGAGTTGGACAATACTGCTTGGTTATAAAATCGTTGAGTAGTAAGTTATTTTGGCCTGTTATAATGCTCTATTTAGTGATTGGTCTTTATCTGAATTATGTGAATTATAGCGGGCCGTTATTGGAAATTGGGGTAGAAAAAGAGAATGGCAAGTGGGGAGTAACGCAACCTTACTATAAAGAATGGAAAGAATGGAAAAGTATTTCGCCATCTGATGTTATTTTAAGAGTAGATGATGTGCCTATCGATCATCTAAATCAGTTGAAGTATAAATCTACAATAGTAGCTGCTAATAAAATAACGATAATGAAGCCAAATGGAGAAATAAAAGACATACATATTAAGCATATAGATATTCCTCATCAACTTTACTATATATTACTATTTCCAGCTTGTTATTATTTATTAACTCTATTTATTACTATCTATCTACATTTTAATCAAAAAAACACAAAGCTTAAGCTTACTAACTTACTTGTTTTTTTTATGTTAACTGTTTCGTTGGCTTATGTAAGCAGTGGAGTATCTAGTAGAGTAAATGGGATTGGGATAATAGTAAATCGAAGTAGTATGGTATTGTGTTTAGTCATACTCTTACATTTTTTAAGAGATTATTATTCATTTGCAAAAATAAATTGGCTGTTTACAAACAATATCAAATTCTTTTATACATTCCCTGTAATCGCTTTTTCACTGGGTTGTATTATGATTTTCTATCCTGCTTCTTATTATTATCTTTCTGAAGTAGTGTTAGTCCTTTTCTTCATTCTCCTTATTATTATTCTTAGTATTTTATTACTAAGCTATTTCAAATATAAATCACCTCAGTTGAAAATATTGTTAAGTAGTATATTGATACCGTTTCTGCCATTTCTTTTATTATATTCACTCCCTAAGATTTTGTTTGATACGTATATTCTTTCAGGTGAAGTCTGCTCTTTATTTTTATTGTTTATTCCTTTTAGCTTTATCTTTACACAGGTAGCAGAACGATTATTTGATATTGAATACCATATTACAAGACTTCGTTATTATGTAATCTTTTCATTGATATTTACTTTATGGTTTATAGTTGGTTTGTATTGGATTGCAGGAAATTATTTAACTATATCCGTAATAACAGGTGTTTCTTTCTTTACTTTTACATCGTTAGTTGTTCTTTTTTACATAAAAGAGAAGGTAGATTATCGAAAACGAAAAATTTTATTTTCGACAAAAGGGGATTATATACATCAGCTATACACTGCTGTAGATAGGATTGGTAAAACGATTAAAATAGATGAGCTTCTAGAGAAGTTTGCTCAAGAGGTTTCCTTACATCTTGAGCTAGAGCATGTGTTTGTATTAACCTATAACTATGACACAAATCAATTTACTTCAACGGTTGAGGGAAGGCTTTCAATTACTCCAACGTTAATAGAGGATTTAAAATTAGGAGAAATACGGAGAATTGACAAAGTCTACTTAGCCTTCCTCCATCAAGATGCTCATTATAAAAGAGCCTTAGTATTGGGACATAATAATTCGATTCATTTGAAAGATGAAGAGCTTCTATGGCTTGAATTGCTCTTATTATATGTAAATAATTTTATTGAAAATACCAAGATGGTGGAAGAATTATTAGAGGAACTAAAGCATATGAGGCAAGCAGATGATAGTCAATTGCCTTGGTTAAGCAAATTATTATGGTTAAGGTTTGAAGAGGAAAAATATCAATTAGCTCAAGAATTACATGATACAAATTTGCAAGAGCAGCTCCATATTGCCCGTGAGGTTGATGTCCTAGTCAATACGAAGGATACAGCAGATATTCAGCCGCAACTTGCGAAAATTCATCAGCAGATGGTTACATCTCTACATGATTTAAGAGCTTATTGCGAAAATTTGAAGCCTCCATTATTAGATACATTAGGGTTAAACGCTGCATTAGAAAAGCTAATTCGCAAAGTAATAGAAAGGTCTAGTTTTGTGTTAATTTATACGATAGATCGTCTATATTTAGAGGATGAGCGTATGAATTTAATGATTTATCGATTATTTCAAGAATTACTCAACAACGCTTTAAAACATTCCTTTGCAACAACAGTTGAAATACATTTGCAGGAAATGGGCGATGGTTTCGAAATCATCTATAAGGATGATGGTGTAGGCTGTAATATTAATGATATTATTATCGCAGATTCGATGGGAATTCAAGGTATGCAAGAGCGTGTAAAGGCCTTTAACGGGCAATTTTGCATCGATACACAAGTTGGTGAAGGAATGTTTATTAGAATTACAGTAAAAGAAGGAAGTGATACACTTGATTACGATGCTCATAGTGGATGATCACCCTATTGTGTTAGAGGGAACAAAAAATTTATTTCAAGAAAATGAAGATATTATAGTTGATACAGAAAGTGATGCAACACATGTCATACAGAGAATTAAAAATAAACCATATGATATCTACTTAATTGATATAAATATGCCGTTAGAGAATGGCATTAATTTAGGACGAAACATTAAAGCTATCCAGTCAAATGCTTCAATTATTCTTTATACTGGTGATGATATAACTGATTATTATCCACTTATTTTAGAACGGAAAATAGAAGGTATTTTAGCTAAAACAGCATCTAAGGAGCAAATTTTACGTACTGTTCGAGCCATTGCAAATGGTGAAATTGTGTTGCCTCAAAATTTCTTGGATTTTCTCGATAATAAATTTAAATTGCAGGATGCAAAACTCGATATTCACTTAAATGAAAAAGAAAAGAAAATTTTAAGACTGATTGCGGAAGGACATACAAATAAAGCAATTGCTATAGAGTTAAATATTCCTCAGCGAACAACCGAAAGATATTTAACTCAGCTGTTTTCTTTGTTGAATGTAGATTCACGGACAGAGGCTGTAAATCTCGCAGAAAGAATGAATTTACTATAGATTGTCTGTATGTTATACTTACTGGTATATTTTCCAATAAAAAGGTAAGGTTTGAGTGGTTTTTTAATACCATATTTTAACTTGGTTAATTATACCTGAATTTTAATTTTAAATACCTATATTTTTTTATAACACCGCCAAATTATGGCGGTGTTTTTTGTATGTCCGCCAAATCACGCCGAAAATTTGGCCGAAGACCGCCAAAAATTTGGCGTAAATCCAACATTGAAATATCGGTGTAAGTACTGGTACGCTTAAGATAATCGTGGTTAAGTAGATTTGCTATAGTAAGTAATACTATATAAGATTTTGTTTAAAATAAGTGCCTGGCTATCTATGAAGAAAGTAGAGATTGTAGATTTTTTTAAAGTTACTAGCTAGTCAACATACTTCACCATAAAACTTTATATAAAGGTAGGCGTGTATTTTGAAAGTAGAACTTGAAAATTTATTTTCTATAGATGAATCTAGTCAAGATCAAGTTATTAATGTTTATAATCGCTATGGTATTTTTATTGGTGCACCTAAAATAAGAAAAAGAAGTTTAAAAGCATCTTTTAATCCTGTTTTTACATTAAATGAAGACGTAACATATGAACATGTAGCAGCATTATATAAATCATTGGAACACGAATTAGGAATAGTTTCAATCGGAGAACGTTTTTACTTTGACTTTTCGGATAGCGAATATGAGCAAGCACCATTGTTCACACTAAACTCAACAGGTAATTCACCTGATATGTTTATAGATGATAGAGGAACTTTATTTTCTATAAACACCCATTGCCAGCATTGCGGACTAATGGAAAAAGAGCAACTTTCTCCATTAGTGATAGATACAACAGAAATGAATGACCGTCATCTAGTTCATGTGAGCGGATATTGGGTTGCTTCACAGGAATTAGCAACATTAATGAAGCAAGAGGATATTAAAGGCTATGAACTGTTAGAGGTTATTCATCAAGGACCGAAAGAAGGGAAGCAAAAAGCTTTTCAAATTATACCGACACAAGTATTACCAGAGAGTAGCGCTGAAAGAGTTAAATTGTATTTTGCGACGGAACAACCTCCATGTCGTTGTGGATTAAGTGGGGTAATCAATGGTCCTGATATTTATAATCGCAAAGATATAATCAATATAGATAAAGATGTTTTCTTATCAGCAGAATGGAGCCATGACGGAAGATATTTATATCGAAAGACTTTGTTCAGTAGAAAGTTTAGAGAATTAATTATTAAAAACAATATATCTCGTGAGGTAAGAGGAGAGAAAGATAAAAACTTTGGGCCGAAGGATTGGTTATTCGATCCAGTATTATTAAAATAATTCAAACTGAAGGTGAGGAAGTGTATATTTTGTTTAGAAAAATAATACCTATCGTTGCAATCTTATTTATCGTTGCATTAGCTCTTTCAAATCATTTTAATAAGGCAGAAGAAAAATCATTTGTTATACCCCAAGAAAGAGGGGGCGCATTGGGTTAGGTAAAGTTTCACCAAGCAGGCATTTACGGGTAGTTAATCTTGTACCTAACTTCTTTGTGTCCATTTAACTTTCGTTGGGAGTTGTACACGGGATAAAAAGCCAAATTCACCTCTAACTGACTTAAATATGATATGATGTGAAAAATATAATAGCATAAGGTTTTGAGGTGAAGTATTATATGAAAAAATGGGCTTATCCTTTAGCGGTATTAACGCTCATTATCTTTTTTGTGTTACGAGTTACCTTTCAAAGTGAAGTAATCAATACTTTTGATACAAAAATGGCTGATTTATTTTTCGGTAATCGTTTTATAGAATTTTTTCACTATATAGGAGAACCGGCATTTGTAGTGTCTGTAGCTATAGTCTTAATAGTGTATTTAGCATGGAAGGTAAAAAATAATCGAGGGATATTATTTGTTTTGTTAACGGTTGCAGGTGGAAATGTACTTAACCAATTATTGAAAAAATGGGTGCAGCGTCCAAGACCTGAGATTGAAGAACAATTAACATCCTTTAGCTTTCCTTCTGGACATGCTATGACCGGTATCTTGTATTTATTTACAATAGCTTATATTTTTTCGGAGAACAATAGCAAGGGACGTAAGACATTCCTTTGGCTCGGGGCAATTGTTTTAACTGTACTTATTGGTTTGTCTCGAGTTGCTGGAGCCCGTCATTTTGCTTCAGATGTATTGGCCGGATGGAGTATGGGTTATACGTGGTTTATCATTTGTGTTATTTGGTATGAACGTCGAAAAAGGCTTTTTAAAGCGAAAAATTAAATCATGAACATAAAATGGGAGCCATCTAATTGCAGGTGGCTCTCTTTGTTATGTAAAAATAAGGGCGATCCGTATTAACAGACCGCCCTCATTTCTCTAATCTTTTCAATTACATGGAAACAACCTTTTCTGCTTCTATAAGCTTTTTTACAGCTTCTAAGCAATCATAGAATGTTTCAAATGGCTTATAAGGAAGATGAAGGTCTTTACAGCGTTTAATAAGATGATCCCTAGCAAGTACTAAATCTGCCTGTTTTGCAGCCTCAAAATCAGAAAGTGAATCTCCGATTACGATTTTAAAATGATTACCCTGTGCAACTTTTCGCATAACACTTGGCTTGCAGCAACCGCAACCCTGTGTCTCAAATTTCGTGCATTCTTCATCACAGCTATTTGGAAAAATGAGCTTAATTTGCTGTCCGGAAAAATCAGCACTGTTACAATATATACCGGAAAATGGACCGTATTCTTTTACTAGTGGCTCAATGAAAAAATCCACACCTCCACTAACAATATAAAACGGAATATGGTTCTCTTGTGCATAACGAACGAAATCGCCAAAGCCCTCACGTATAATGGCCGTATCTAATAAATATTGGATCACAGCATCCTTTTGTTTAGTTGATAATAGCTCGAACATTGCTGAAACGCCATCTTTAAAGGTTATAGTTTGTTCCATCATTGCTTTAGCAATTTTTTCAGATTCCTCTGGAACGAATTGAGTCATTAGTGAGACGATGTTATCGGTTTCTGTTATAGTGCCATCAAAATCACAGAAAATAATTGGTTTCAAGCTACTTCCCCCTTCAAGAAAAAACGTCTACTTTTGCAGTAGACGTTCAAATTTTACCTGTACACCATATTCATCGGCTTTTGTTAAGATAATTTCATGCTCTGGAAATTGATTTTTCATGGCGTTTACGAAATCTTGCGCAATAGCAGTAGGGATGATGGAAATCAGTGTTGGTCCAGCTCCACTTAAAGCCGTTCCAAATGCCCCATTAGCCTTTGCTGCGGCATGAATTTCTGTATACTGTGGAATTAAATTGGCGCGGAAAGGTTCATGGAATAAATCAGCTTCCATATAACGACCTGCACTCTCAAAATCACGAACCATTAATGATGCCGCTAGCATATTTGCATTTGCAGAGGCCCTCACTGCATATGTACGGTCAAATTGTTCTGGTAATACAGAACGGGATTCACTTGTTTTTAGTTCGACATCGGGCACATACACAACAAAGGAAGCATCTAAATCATTGACATGAAATGTATCAACAACACCATTATCATCCATTGAGGAAATTGTTAATCCCCCTAATACTGAGGCTGTTGCATTGTCTGGATGACCTTCGATTTGTGAGGATAAATTGAGTTTATCCTGTACAGTTAAGCTTAAGTCACAGACTTGGTTAGCTAGTTCAATTCCTGCAACGATGACCGCTGCACTGCTCCCCAAACCACGGGCTAATGGAAGCTCACTTGCCATTTCTACACGGCAGGCAGGTAGTTGCTTACCATATTGATCCGCAATTTTTTTGGCAATCACGTATAGTAAGTGCTCTTCCAGCTCAAACTCTTTAGGACCATTATCATCGAGGTGGATAATTTCCCAACCATCCTGTAAAGACACGGTTAACTTTAAGTAAAGAGATAAGCCAAGCCCTATTGAATCAAAGCCAGGACCTAGATTGGCTGTACTCCCGGGAACCGTGATTTCCCACATGTTACTCATAGAACGCCCTCGATGTATTTTCGAATTTCTTCCTCATCGTTTTTAAGTGAAACAACATCTACAGTTGAGACATTCATGGCAGTATCAGGATCTTTCAATCCATTACCCGTGAA
The DNA here is from genome assembly GCF_056394365.1 of Lysinibacillus sp. 10T31. Taxonomy (NCBI): domain Bacteria; kingdom Bacillati; phylum Bacillota; class Bacilli; order Caryophanales; family Bacillaceae; genus Lysinibacillus; species Lysinibacillus sp. 10T31. Next base: position 63,558 of record NZ_JBFTHS010000001.1, on the reverse strand, counting down.
AATTGTCACAACTTTAGAGCCCTTCGCAATCTTGCCATTTTCAACTGATTTAATAACACCTGCTAATGATGCAGCTGAGCCTGGTTCAACGAAAATTCCTTCAGTACCAGCAATTAATTTGTAAGCGGCTAAAATTTCTTCGTCTGTAACCGAATCAATAATTCCACCAGACTCATCGCGAGCTGCTTCTGCAAATTTCCAACTTGCAGGATTGCCGATACGAATAGCTGTTGCCACTGTCTCAGGATTAGCAATAGGTTCACCTTTTACAATTGCTGCTGCACCTTCAGCTTCAAAGCCAAACATTTTTGGTAAACCAGAGTCTTTCGCTGCATCGTATTCTTTAAAGCCTTTCCAGTACGCAGTAATGTTACCTGCATTACCAACAGGGATGCAAAGATAGTCTGGAGCTTTTCCTAAAGCATCTACAATTTCAAATGATGCCGTTTTTTGCCCCTCTATGCGGAATGGATTCACAGAGTTTACAAGTGCCACTGGAGTTGTTTCGCTTACTTGACGAACAATATTTAATGCATCATCAAAATTACCGTCGATTTCGATAATCTTTGCACCATACATTGTTGCTTGGGCTAGCTTACCTAGGGCCACTTTTCCTTTAGGGATAACGACTATGGACTGGATTCCAGCACGTGTTGCATAAGCTGCTGCTGCGGCTGATGTGTTACCAGTTGAAGCACAAATAACGCATTTGCTACCTTCTTCAATCGCTTTTGCAACGGCAAACACCATACCACGGTCTTTAAATGAACCGGTTGGATTTGCACCTTCGATTTTTCCATAAAGCTCAATGCCTAGTTTTTTAGATAGATTTACTAAATGTATAAGAGGCGTATTGCCTTCGTTTAAAGTTAGAGCAGGTGTATTTTCTGTTACGGGTAAAAATTGTTTATATTCCTCAATTAGGCCTTTCCACATAACGTTTACGATCTCCTTTTGTTCTCATAGAAAGAACAGTTGTTTTTGTATAAAAGACATTTTAACGCAAATTGCCCTATGTTTTCAATAGCATTTCATAAATTGTCGAAACAATTCGGTAATTTGAATTTTGCTTGTCACTTTCTTGAAACAACTGTATAGTAAACTTATGATGTAAAGTCAAGTGTAAAGACAGGTGATTAAGGTGACAATAAATACAGTAACAACGAATAAGTCTCAACAATCTATTTCTCGCAATAAACTATTGAGGGTAGCGGGGGTAGGCTGGCTTTTCGATGCAATGGACGTAGGAATACTATCATTCGTTATTGCAGCTTTAGCAGTTGATTGGGGATTAACGCCAAGTCAGTCGGGCTGGATAGGTAGTATAAACTCAATTGGGATGGCTATAGGAGCTCTTGTTTTCGGCGTGCTTGCCGATAAAGTGGGACGTAAGCAAATTTTTATGTGGACGCTTGTATTATTTTCGTTGGCAAGTGGCTTGTCTGCGTTTACCACTACATTAGCTGCTTTTATGGCATTACGCTTTTTTGTAGGCATGGGGCTAGGGGGAGAATTGCCAGTCGCTTCGACGCTAGTTTCTGAGAGTGTAGAAGCCAAAGAGCGTGGGCGAGTGGTTGTTTTGCTGGAAAGTTTCTGGGCGGCGGGGTGGTTAATCGCTGCATTGATTTCGTATTTTGTTATTCCTTCATGGGGCTGGCGTAGTGCTTTATTGTTAACAGCAATTCCAGCAATATATGCAATTTATCTCCGTTGGCATTTGCCAGATTCACCACAATTTACAGTAAAGGCCGAGTCTAAGAAACGAAGTGTTATGCAAAATATTCGAGAAGTATGGTCGAAAAAATATGCACGCTCGACACTTATGTTATGGGTGTTATGGTTTACGGTTGTTTTTTCGTATTACGGTATGTTTTTATGGCTCCCAAGTGTCATGGTTGGGAAAGGCTTTGATATGATTACGAGCTTTAAGTATGTTCTCATTATGACGCTTGCACAGCTACCAGGTTATTTTACAGCTGCATGGTTTATAGAAAAATTCGGACGGAAGTTTGTACTTGTCTCTTATTTAATTGGTACAGCAGTAAGTGCTTTCATTTTTGGTAATGCGGAAACAATAGTAGTGCTATTAACATCTGGGATGTTTTTATCGTTCTTTAACTTAGGGGCATGGGGTGCACTTTATGCTTATACACCAGAGCAGTATCCAGCAATTATTCGTGGAACGGGTGCAGGAATGGCAGCAGCTGTTGGGCGTATCGGTGGTATTTTTGGACCATTGTTAGTAGGTTCTTTATTAACAGCAGGTTATGATATCGGCTTTATTTTTACTATTTTCTGTGGAGCGATTATTATCGGTGTTGTTGGGGTAATATTCCTAGGTCAAGAAACGAAACAAATTGAATTAGAATAACAAAAATAATCATGTCTTGGATGAATTATAATCCAAGACATTTTTATTATTCGACTACATAAAAATTAGAAGTTATTAATTTTTATACAAATATTTCTAAAAATCTGTTAAAATCACAATCAATAAGGTACATCACTGAAAATGGAGATGACATTTTGTTAAAGAGTATATCATGTGGATATAGAGCTATAGTGATGATTCATTAATCGACTTTGATAAAGGAAATAGAACAATTTTATGTCTTTTTATTGCGAATCATCATATTAGCAAGTTAAAGCATTGAAGATTTTTCAGAAAAGTCGTTGTATTCAGATTGCAATCGTGATACTGTATTTTTAACTTCTTTCAGCAATTATTTTCTGTAGCGAAAGAGAAGCGACAGGTACAGAAAATAATTGCTGAAATATAGGAACTCAGTCTAAGAACGCCACGGTCTGTGGCAATTTATCTGTGCGAAAGCGAAGCGGCAGCAACAATCGGGTTTTATCTGTGCGAAAGCGAAGCGGCAGCAACAATCGGGTTTTATCTGTGCGAAAGCGAAGCGACAGCAACACACGACTGAGTGACCAACATCACGTTGGCCCAAAGCCTCTGGCGGATTCCGGATGCAAAATTATGCCGAGGCATAATTGATCCGAATTTAGAATCAATAGGAAACAATCTCCATTCGTGATAATTTCATTGAAAGAAAGGTTGTTAGAAATGAGCATTAATGAAGAAATAGAAAGAAGATTTGTTAGGCTGTCGAAGGGGCAGCGTAAAGTTGCACAATTCGTTATGAATAATCCTACAATTATAATCGGTAACGGAGCAGCAGAAGTTGGTAGACAGGCTAATGTTAGTGAATCGACAGTTATTCGTTTTTGTTATGCGATGGATTTATCGGGCTATATAGATCTTCAAGACAAAGTTAGAAGCTTTTTAATGGCTCAAAATGATGGTGCGAGTATCCAGCCTACATATTCTTCAAGTAAACGGAATATACCAAGTTTTGGTAAGGTGATGCAACGTGATATTCGAAATATTCAAGACACGATTCATTTGATTAACGATAACATGCTTCAAAAAAGTTCAAAATGGATGCATGAAGCAGAGAATGTTTATATTTTAGGTACTCGTCAAGCTGCGTCCATTGCAAATTGGTTATCGTCTACAATGAAAACTTTACGTCCAAATGTAAAACAGCTTAGCTCAGAATCCGAAGATATTGTACAACAAATTAACAGTATAGGGGAGCAGACGACATTAATAGTTTTTTTATGGGACAAATATTCTAACGACATTCAAACGATTGTAGAAATTGCCAAGAAGAAAAAGGCTAAAATTATTGCTATTACTAGTTCGGCGTTGTCTTCTATTCGGGAATATGCAAGTGCGTTATTTACACTTGGTCTGAAAAAGCAATCTTCATTGGACGTTATTCCAGTATTGTTTTCGTTTTTACATGCGCTAATTGAGGAAATGGTCAGTCAGGATAAAGCACAATATGAGAAGTATCAGCAATCATATGAGCAATTAGAAAATAATTTGTTATTCTTAGACGCAGTTAGAGAAAAGCAAGTTTTCTAAAAATGTTACAACGCGTAGAAAACGTAAAATACTGATCTATGCGTTTTTAACAATGCAAACATAAAAAAGATGTCCAAATAAGTTTTAGACATCTTTGAAAAACAAGTTTATAAAATTTTACTTAAGCTATGTTCGTTAATAAAGGTATCATTTAATTTAATGGCGTTTTGTCGGATACCTTCTTGCTGAAAACCTAGTTTTTTAAACAAATTTAAAGCACTATCATTATGCTCCATAACAGATACTTCTAAGCGCGAAATATCCCGCTGTATAGACCAACGTTCAACCGCCTTCATCAGCTCTGAACCGATACCTTGTCGTTGATGCTCTTCTTTAACAGCTAGGTGGACTGATGCAACATGCTTAGCTTTAGAATGTTTATATCCATGAATAACGGCATAACCGGCAAAAATGCCATTTAATATACAAAGTAAAATCGTACGGTTTTTTAATTGTTTCCAATAGCCTAAATCTTTACGAAGCTGTTGAACTGTGAGGTCTAATTCGTTTTGCATGTTGTACATGAAGTCAGTTTGTTGAAAAATTTCTTCTTGCAAATGAATAAATGATCTAGCATCTGATGCTTCAATTGCTCGAATTATGTATGCTGATGGGTTTTCGTCATTTTTAGAAATATTGCTCGTAGTCTTTATTTGTGTGCGCGAGAAAGTTACACTGCTACCGAGCTTAACATCAATGACATAGTAGCCTGCATTTGTCCATGACAAATAGTGAGAGAGAGGGGGCTTTGTTTTCTTCCACCAGCTCCTATTCAAGTAAGCTGCATTTGGCAAGGCCTGTCCCATAATATTTTCGAGTTCGCTAAATGATAAAGTAATTTCTTGTTGTAAAGCTACATCAAAATAATTTGCTAAAGGAATATACTTTTTTTCCATCTTCTTTGTCATCGTGATCCCCATTTCCTGTATATCCTAATATATATATAGACTACCTGATGATAGCATAAAATTATGGTTTCTTAAATATAAAAACACAACTATATATCTATTTAAAGTAAATATTTTTTATAAAATATGCATTATTATTATTAAATGTTATAAATAGGATGTTATTAACAGATAAATATATTAAATTTAATAATAATCCATAATTAGTATTAGAGTAATTTTTAGATCATCTCGATAAAGTGAGGTTGATCTCCGTTTGACTGTGCACTTTCCTGGGGTATTGGTAGAAGATCCTTTATAGATAAACTTTCACTTTATATGATGTTTGCTCATAAGGTATGATAAAATAAAATATAAATGTTATTGCCATTCAGGAGGAATATATTCAATGAGTAAAGTTTTAGTTTTTGGTCATAAAAATCCAGATACAGACACAATTACATCTGCAATTGTATATGCATATTTAAAACAGCAAATTGGCGTTAATGCTGAAGCGGTACGCCTTGGAGAAGTAAATAACGAAACACAATTTGCTTTAGATAAATTTGGCTTTGAGGCACCTCGATTAATTTCATCAGTAGTTGGAGAAGCAGAAAAAGTAATCCTCGTAGACCACAATGAATTCCAACAATCAGCTGATGGCATTGAAGAAGTACAAATTACAGAGGTAATTGATCATCACCGTATTGCAAACTTCCAAACGGCTGATCCACTATACTATCGTGCAGAACCTGTAGGCTGTACTGCAACGATTTTAAACAAAATCTTCAAAGAACATGGCGTAGCAATTCCTGCAAACATTGCTGGATTAATGCTTTCTGCTATTGTTTCTGATACATTATTATTCAAATCTCCAACTTGCACAGAGCAAGATGTAAAAGCTGGTGAGGAACTAGCGAAAATTGCAGGTGTTGATGCCGCTGAATACGGTTTAGCAATGCTTAAAGCAGGTGCTGACCTTTCAGACAAATCATTAGAAGATCTTTTATCATTAGATGCAAAAGAATTCCAATTTGGTGAATATAAATCTGTAGTAGCTCAAGTAAACGCTGTCGATATTAACGATGTGCTTGGCCGCCAAGAGGAATTAGAAATTTTATTAAATAAAAATGTAGCGGAAAATGGCTTAGATTTATTCTTCTTTGTTGTAACAGATATTTTAAACAATGATTCAACTGCCGTTGCAATTGGACAAGTAGCAGAGGCTGCAGCAAAAGGTTTTGGCGCAGAGCTTGTGAATAATCGCATTCTTTTACCAGGTGTTGTATCTCGTAAAAAACAAATCGTTCCAGTTTTAACTGATGCATTGAAATAATGAAAAGAGGTTGTCCTGAAAAAGGCAACCTCTTTTTTTATTCTAGTTTTAAGGGGTGTACAGCAGGACCTTCAAGAACTTCTCCTTTGGCATTAAAGCGAGAGCCGTGACAAGGGCAATCCCAAGTTTCGTCGGCTTCATTCCATTTTGTTTTACAGCCTAAATGTGTGCAAGTTGGTGTATTGGCGTGTTTAACATAACCTGTCACGAACTCCTTAGCTACGAAGCCGCCTACCTTTAGCATCTGCATAAACTGAGCCCCGAACTTCGTACGCGCTGGCGAATAAAGAGGAATTGCACCATCTTCATTCCCTGCTCCTGTTATAAGTGATGATAATATATCTCCCGCTACAAAAGAATTGGAAATCCCCCATTTTCTATAGCCAGTTGCAATGAAAACATTAGGCAAGGACGGTGTAATCCTGCCAACATACGGGACCATATCAGGTGTCTCAATGTCCTGCGCTGACCAGCGAAAGATTGGATCCTGATCGAAATGCGCTTTCATTTCATTTTGAATAGCCTCATAATAGGGCTCCGTATTAGTTGTTTCACCTGCGATATGATTAGCTCCACCTAATACTAAATAGTGCTCGCCGTTAATGGTAGCCGTCCGAATAGAGCGAGTAGGATTATCTACACATAAATATTGACCTTGTAGTGTATCCGTAATTTTGCTAGCAACCATATAGGAGCGACTGTTAGAAAGTTTAAAAAGCTGAAGTCCTCTAAATGCTTCGATTGGATAATGTGTGCACAAAATAAGTTTGTTGTATTGAACCGACATATCATTTACGGTATGTAAGTTATTTTGTGGTATGTTTAATTGCTGAACACGGGTATTTGTGTAGATTTTTGCACCCATTGATAATGCTTCTTTTACAAGGAAATTACAAACTTCTACAGGATGTATTTGAGCCTGCTGGGACATGCTAAGTGCTTTTGTAACTGGGAAGGGAAGCTCTGTTTCAGAAGTGAGTTTCGCCTTAATATTTAATACTTTATAGGCATTCCATTCTTTTAATAATTGGGCATAGCCTTCTTTTGTTTGGCAATAAAGCAAGGAATCTACTTGTTGAATGCTTTCTTTAGGGAGTAACTGTAATGCTTTTTCAACTGCTATTTGATTGAGCTGATAATAGAGTCGTGCCTCATTTACAGAAAGCTTTTCAATAAGGTTGGCATAAACTAAGCTATGCTGTGCAGTTAATTTTCCTGTTGAATTACCAGTCGTACCATGACCGATATGGGAATTTGCCTCAAGTAAGACCACATCTACACCTGATTTTGCTAAGACATATGCTGTATATAGTCCCGTCAAGCCTCCACCGACTATACATACATCACAAGTTGTTGATGCTGGAAGCGACGGCAGAGAAACGGGATCAATTGTACCGAGCCAAAGAGATTGTGTCATACATAACCCTCACATTGTTTTTACGTTCAGTATGTAGATTGATTTGAAAATTTATGCAATGAAGCATAAAGATTGCCTTACTGTAATTACTATCGCTACAATGTAGCAAAAGGAGCGTGATTACCTATGAAAATTGAAATCTGGTCAGATTATGTATGTCCATTTTGTTATATTGGTAAAAAGCAACTAGAGCAGGCGATTCAGGATACGGGTTTTGAAGGACAGGTAGAGCTTGTTTATAAAAGCTATCAACTTGACCCAACAACACCTGTGGAAACAAATGTGTCTACATATGAAGCATTGGCGAAAAAGTATGGAATGTCACTAGAAAAAGCGAAGGAAATGACGCAAGGTGTTGCTGCTCGAGCTAAAGAAGTTGGTTTAGATTATAACTTTGATAATTTAATGGAGGAAAATACATTAAAAGCGCATCGTCTAGTAAAATGGGCGGAGCAACAAGGGGATGTTTCAGCGCTTGTTGAAGCACTATTATATAGTTATTTTATTGAAGCAAAGCGAATTGGCCAGGACGATGTATTAATCGATATTGCTGAGCAAGTTGGTCTGGATCGTGAAGAAGTTGCAAAGGTTCTTTCTATCGATGATTTTAAAACAGAAGTAGAGACTGATATACAGGAAGGATTACAGCTTGGTGTACGAGGGGTTCCGTTCTTTGTGCTAAATCGTAAGTACGGTATTTCTGGGGCACAACCTCAAGAAGTATTTGAAGAAACTTTACGTAAAGTTGCAGAGGAAGAAGGCTTACAACCAGGATTAAAGATGGCAGGCTCTGAAAATGGTGGAGTTTGTACTGATGATAGCTGTAAATTTTAATTCTGATAGAGAAAGGTAAGAAATAATAGAACCTGATCACTTTGGGCAGGAAGCTGATCTGACTATTACAACATTCGGGTAAGGACCTCGAAAAGGTCGGGTTCCCTTACAACTCTCGAAACACGAAGAAGCTCTGGTAAGTTCATTTCACACTCCAAGCAACCTAACACATATGCTTTAATAGCTCATTAACAAAAGGGGATGGAATCGCAGTATCATGTGGCAAAGTTGATTGGAATGGAGACTGGACGCCCCTAGGAAAGCGCCCAGTCGGAACGGAAAGTAACCTTACTTTATGATGTAAATATTTTGAATCAACCACATTTCAGTCAAAAGTCTGAGTCTACTAGCGTTGACTTTTCCCTCTAATTTTTTTAATATACTTATATATCTTGAATTCGAGATATTAAACTTTGTTTTTAAGGGAGAATTTATATAATGAATGTATTAGTAGTAAAAGCTAACAACCGACCAGATGGTATTTCAACAAAAATGTATGACACATTTATGGAAAATGTACAAGGTGTAGATGTAACGACTTTTGACGTATTCGCAGAAGATATGCCTTATTTCGGTCAAGATCTTTTCAATGCTTTTGGTAAAGTTCAAAACGGTGAAGCGTTAACTGACGTTGAATCACGTCTTTTAGCAGCAAAACAAAAAGCTATGGATGCTTTAACTGCAGCAGATGTTGTTGTATTTGCTTTCCCACTTTGGAACTTAACAATCCCAGCGAAATTACAAACTTTCATCGACTATGTATTCCAAGCTGGTTATACATTTAAATATAATGAAAACGGTCAATTAGAAGGCTTAATGGGTGACAAAAAAGTTGTTATCTTAAATGCTCGTGGTGGTTACTACTCTGCACCTGAAGCACAACCAATGGAAATGTCAGTTAACTATATCAAAAACGTTGTTGGCATGTTCGGTATGGAAATTATCGAAGAGGTTATCATTGAAGGTCATAACGCGTCTCAAGATAAAGCACAAGAAATTATTGCAAATGGCCTAGAAGCGGTTAAAAATGTAGCTCAATCTTTACAAACTGTAAACGCATAATAAATTATTTTTTAATAAAAGTTCTCTCTAATTCGAGAGAACTTTTTTTATTTCTTTCATAGAGGTATGGTAATGGTGAAGAGGTCTAAAATATTGGTATAATGCGCATGTTTTTGATTTACATTTAATAACATCATATTGTGTGAAGTAAATATAATATGATATTAATCTATTTTTTTTGATTAAAGTGTTTTGCTATTTGGTTAAAAATACATACAATTAGGACTATTTGTTCAGTTAATAAAGCAATTAGTATAATATAATAGAAATCGTAGGAAAATATTAGATTTATAAGGAGGGTGTTTCATGAATAAGAAAATAATAACTAAATTCTTAGCGGTATTACTTGTTCTATTCACGGTCTTACCATTTGGACTATCCGCAAATGCTGCATCAAACGATGTAACACGTGGGGATTATGTGAAAGAATTAGTAGAAGGCTTAAATGTAGAGCTAGGTGATGGTTCCAAAATTGCCTTCACTGACGTCTCTAAGGATTTAGCCCCGTATGTAGAAAAAGCAGTGGAATTGAAGCTTATTAAAGGTAAAACTGCGACATTGTTTGGTCCAAATGATAAATTGACACGTCAACAAGCATTTGTCATTTCTGCTCGTGGATTAGTCAAAGAAAACGCTCCACTTTCTGTATTAGATAAGTTTAAAGATGTAGATCAAGTTGCAACAACACATAAGCAAGATTTAGCAAATGCCGTTGCTGCAAATATATTACAAGGCTTTGCGGATAACACAATTCGCCCTCGTGACTATGTAACAACTAAGCAAATGCAAAGTATTATTGAACGCTTTGTAGCCGAATACAAATTACCTACATCTACAACTAAAGTAGATCTTCAAATTTTAGGAACAACAGATATTCATACAAACCTTGCAAATTATAATTATTTCTTAGATAAAGAATCAGCTGATATAGGTTTAGCAAACACAGCAACATTAATTGAACAAGCCCGTGCTAAGAATCCAAACACATTATTATTTGATAATGGCGATTTAATTCAAGGAACGCCATTAGGCTCTTATAAAGCATTAGAAAATGTTTTAAAGCCAGGTGAGGTTCATCCAGCTATTGCAGCACTTAATGCACTGAAATATGATGGTGGGAATCTAGGGAATCATGAATTCAACTTCGGTTTAGAGTTTTTAGATGAAGTAATAAATGATGCAAAATATCCGGTATTAAATGCCAATGCATACGACGCTAAAACAAAAAAACATTTGTACACTCCTTATGTAATTATTGATAAAGAGGTTGTAGACAATACAGGTAAGAAGCACACGCTTAAAGTTGGTGTTACAGGTATCGTACCTACGAAAATTGTTGAATGGGATGCTATCCATTTAGCAGGCAAAGTAGAAATGCAGGAACCAGTTGAAGCGGTGAAAGAAGTTGTACCAGAAATGCAAAAAGCAGGCGCAGACGTAATTGTAGTACTTTCACACTCCGGTATTGGTGAAGATACTTACGTAAAAGGTGCCGAAAACGTTGGATACCAAATCTCTGAGATTGAAGGGGTAGACGCTTTAATTACAGGTCACTCTCATTTAACATTCCCAGGTGACTATAAAAATCTTAAAAACGTTGATCAAGAAAAAGGGACGATTAACGGAGTACCTACTGTAATGGCAGGAAGCTATGGTAGTTATCTAGGAGTCATTGATTTAAAACTAGAACAACAAGGCTCTAAATGGGTTGTGGTGGATGGAAAAGGTTCTATCCGTTCTATTAAACAAGAAGGCTTACAACCATCTAAAACAGTTTTAAATGCAATTAAAGAAGCGCACGAAGGTACGTTAAAGTATATTCGTCAGCCTGTTGGTGAGACAACTGCACCAATCCATAGCTACTTCTCGATGGTTCAAGATGATCCTTCTATTCAAATTGTGACACAAGCTCAAAAATGGTTTATTGAAAAAGAATTAAAAGGTACGGCTGATGAAAAAACACCAATACTTTCTGCTGGTGCCCCTTTCAAGGCAGGCTCTCGTAATAACCCTACAGATTACACAAATATTCCTGTAGGTCCGCTTGCAATTAAAAATATGGCAGATATCTATGTTTACGATAATACAGTTGCAACGATTAAAGTAACAGGTGCACAAGCAATTGAATGGTTAGAGATGGCTGCTGGTATTTTTGCAACAGTTGATCCAAATAAAACTGAAGAACAAAATATTATTGACCCAGAGGCACGTTCTTACAATTTTGACGTATTAGATGGCTTAACATATCAAATCGATGTTACGTCACCAGCAAAATATGATAGTCGAGGCATTCTAGTAGACGGAAAAGCAAATCGTATTAAAAACGTGCAATACAACGGTAAACCAATTGATTTAAATCAGGAGTTTATAATTATTACAAACAATTACCGCGTAGGTGGTTCTTATGGTGCCACATTTAAAAATACAGATGGCTCTAACATAACAAACTATGCTTATGAAAATCGTCAAGCTGTAATTGATTACATTATAGAAAACAAAACAATTAATCCTGCTGCGGATAACAACTGGTCATTTGTACCGTTCCCAGCAAATACAAAAATTATTTACAACTCTGCTAAAGATGCACAAAAAGTCATTCCTGCAGGTAGCAATATCGAATATTTAGGCGATACAGAAGGCGGCTTTGGTAAATATTTAATTAAGTAATAATGAATGTTAAAAGGAGAGTGCGTTGTTAAACGCTGCTCTCCTTTTTGTGTCGCTCAAATGTATGATAACGTGTTCCTTGAAATGTTAATAAGCCATAGTCACCATCTGCAAGCTGTCCATAATCACGACCATTCATTTTTAACTTCTTTCAGCGGTTGTCCAAACATCCGCTGAAAGAAGTTAAAGCCTCCGGCGGATGTCACGGAATCGGAAAGGAGTTCTTTGTGCAAGCACAAAGCCGATTCCGGACGCAATTATGCCGAGGCATAATTGATTTCTAGACGATCACCACTTTGTACTTCGAACGTGACATAGTACGATGTATGGGCACTAGAGTTACCAGAACCTCCACTAGTGTTCGAACGTTTTGTTACGACTTTAGCGGGTACTGTTAATAGTGGTTCATTGTTGTTTTTCGACCATTGAAAGATACCTTTAATAATAGTAAATGCGATAATACCGAACACGATAAAAAATATTATTGAAATAAAAATGGGTACAAAAGAGAATTCATCAAACCCAACCATAAAAGAGAAGGCCTCCAATCTATGAAATATTGTGCTTGAAGTCGTTATATAGGCGGATGTTACAGAAATCGGAAAGGAATTAAGCACAAAGCCGATTCCGGGTATAGCAAATTTCTTGTCTTCTAGTTTTTCAATATATGTAGAAGTAAATGAAATTTTTGGATAAATGTCAGCGTCAAAAAAATTGGGAGATACAAGATGCACATCACGATCAGAGTTTTTGTAGAAACACTAGCGACAGCTACCCTCCATTTGTTCAATGTTTGAAAAAGCTATTTCTGCATTGTACGATTCAAAAACACCATATATTTTTGATATCATCATATGTCGTACAGAAACGCCAGTAGTTGAATGACTAAAATCATCGCATACTTTTTCGTTGGAAAAGCCCCTTGAACCAATATCTTACATGAATGATAAAATAAACAATTCGGATATTCAATGGGTTTTTAGAGAAAATGAGAGAATATTACATTGATAAAAGTTCATTTTGTGAATGTTTAAAATGATTATAAAAAGTCTATTCTGTAAGACAGTTTTGTCAACATAACGTCATAACCGTACGTTATCTTTTCTTTTACAAAGGAAACAACAATGGAAGGAGTCATAATAATAAAATCATGCGCATCTATATAGAAGTAAGTTGCCATTTTCAATACAGATATTAAACGACCATGACTCTCCTCTAATCGAACGGTCATGGCTAATTTCTATGGCACCATTAGTTTTTATATAAGTACTAAAAACTATATCTATAAGGACAGAGTTAGATAAGGTAGTAGTTACCTGCAAAGCAAATCCCAAAATGATAAAATATCCATAAGTTACATTTAGTAATTAAATAAAAAAAAGTAAATAAATTATTGTTAGTAAATAAGTTACTTCAAATTTACTTTTTTAAAAATAATCGTTACAATAGAGTACATAAGAGGTGAAAAAAATGAATGAGTCAAATTTATGTCCTCGTTTAGCTAAAGCAATGGATTTAATTGGGAAACGCTGGACAGGGCTAATTTTATATCAATTATTAGACGGACCACAGCGCTTCAATGAGATAGAATCTTCATTACCTGTAAGTGGTCGTTTATTATCAGAACGTTTAAAAGAACTAGAAAAAGAAGGACTTGTTGAACGAAAAGTATATTCAGAGGTACCAGTGCGTGTTGAGTATTCTTTGACGGATAAAGGTTGGGCATTAGAAGGAGCAATCCGCAATATCGAATCATGGGCATCGAGTTGGCTTTGAAATTGTTAAGTCTATCTCGAAATTTCTGATGGATAGATAAACATTGGACATATGTAATACTAATGACCATGAATTTTCTTTATCATATTCATCATCTCTGCAGGGGCTCTCGCTACCCGTTAAGGCGAGATAAAAAATAACCTTCATTTTACTTGTCAAATTAGGGTTCTAAATCCATACTAGTGTAGAGTAAGAAGGACGTTAGAAAGGAAATAGCTCTCATGACAAAAGAACAATGGGTGGCGGATTTAGCACAGAGCGTTAATCCAGCCAATATTAAGTTAGATGAATCATTACAGCAATATACTATGACAAAATTAGGCGGTAAAGCGGATGTTTTCGTTCTCGTTGAAACAGAGGAAGAAGCAGCAACGGTTATTCGCTATGCCCATAAGAATAATATACCTTTATTAATGTTAGGTAATGGATCTAATATGGTCGTTCGTGATGGCGGTCATCGAGGGATCGTTGTTACATTTTCATTTTTAGATGAGATTCGCATTAATGGTGACCATGTTTACGCGCAAAGCGGTGCACTTATAAAGGATGTATCGAAACTAGCTGCGGCAGCATCTTTAACAGGTTTTGAATTTGCATGTGGTATCCCTGGCTCAGTTGGAGGAGCTATGGCAATGAATGCAGGTGCATATGGCGGTGAAATTAAGGATATTATTATTTCTTCGAAAGTATTAACAAAAGAAGGCGAAATTTTAATATTATCGAAAGATGAACTTGAACTTAGTTATCGTCAAAGTATCATTGCTAAGAAGGGGCATTATGTATTATCATCCGAATTTCAATTAGCAAAAGGTGTACAGGAAGAAATTGATGCAAAAATTGCTGATTTAACGTTTCAGCGAGAATCTAAACAGCCGTTAGAATACCCATCTGCAGGAAGTGTTTTTAAGCGCCCACCAGGTCACTTTGCTGGCAAGCTTATTCAAGATAGTGGCTTACAAGGAAAAGGCGTAGGTGATGCAGAAGTATCAACGAAGCATGCAGGCTTTATTGTTAATAAAGGTAATGCAACAGCTACTGACTATATTGCAACAATCCAAATGGTACAACGAGTAGTTAAAGAAAAGTTTGGCATCGACTTAGAAACAGAAGTAAAAATCGTTGGTGACGAATTATAGGATACTACGCCCTTCGCTAATGGTGGAGGGCGTTTTTTGAGGAGTGAAACAGAAAATGAAGTTTATATCATGGAATGTTAATGGAATTAGAGCCTGTTTAGGTAAAGGGTTTTTAGATTTCTTCAATCATGTTGATGCAGATTTTTTCTGTATTCAAGAAACAAAGTGTCAGGCTGAACAAGTGGAGATTTCTCTTGAGGGATATGAGCAATATTGGAATTATGCAGAGAAGAAAGGTTATTCAGGTACAGCCATCTTTACAAAACATACCCCACTTGCAGTACGTTATGGTGTGGGTGACGATGAATCGCAGGAAGAGGGGAGAATTATTACACTAGAGTATGAAGATTTTTACTTAGTGAATGTTTATACCCCGAATTCACAGCGTGATTTAGCTAGACTACCTCTTCGTTTAGAATGGGAGGATCGATTAGCGTTATATTTAAAAGAGTTAGATTCTAAGAAACCTATAGTCTACTGCGGTGATTTAAATGTCGCACATATGGACATTGATTTGAAAAATGCGAAGTCTAATGTTGGTAATTCAGGTTTTACATATGAAGAACGTGCAAAAATGACGGAGCTATTGGCAAGTGGTTTTGTAGATTCATTCCGCTACATGCATCCAGATACAACAGACCACTATACATGGTGGTCTTATATGAATAAAGTACGCGAGCGTAATATCGGATGGCGTATTGACTACTTTATTGTTTCTGAGAGACTAAAGAACAACATAAATGAGGCTAGCATTCATTCACATATTATGGGCAGTGATCATTGCCCAATTGAATTACAGCTAAATAACTAGTTTTTATGAAAAATCGTATTTCTAAAAGGAAATACGATTTTTTTTATACTGCGACACAATTAATAATCAATTATGCCTCGGCACAGTTGTGTCTGGAATCGGCTTTGTGCTTAGGCCTGCGGATGTTTTTTGCGCGAAAGTGCAGTGCAAACGTAGCGACAGCAATGTGTTTTTTGTCTGTGTGAAAGCGAAGCGACAGCAACAACAAATGTTTTTTGCGCGAAAGCGTAGTGCTAACGTAGCGTCAGCAACGTGTTTTTGTCTGTGCGAAAGCGAAGCGACAGCAATTGTTTTATCTGTGCGACAGCACAACACAGCACGATGTTGGTCACTCAGGCGTTTTCACAGGATGTGAAGTTCTTAGCCTGAGTTCCTCTATTTCAGCGAATGTTCTTTGTAGCTGACGTTGCACTTTCGCTACAAAGAACATTCGCTGAAAGAAGTTAAATTTCAAACCTTTTAAAAGGATTTGAAAGCTAGTAAAAGAATATATTGCAAAAAGGGGGTTGAGATATGAGAAAGTTTACATGGAAAAAGTGGGTTCTAGCTATTGCAGGATTTTTAGCCATAGTAGCTCTTGTTGCATTTATCGGATTTACATGGTTTATGAATAAATCAAAACCAGTAATTGATGGAGAGCTTTCAGTGAGCGTGCTAGATCAGGATGTAACTGTCACAAGGGATGACAAGGGAATCCCTCATATTTTTGCTAAGACAGATGCAGATTTGTATCGTGCACAAGGCTATGTTCAAGCACAAGACCGACTGTTTCAAATGGATTTAGCGCGAAGACAAGCTAGTGGTCGTTTGTCGGAAATAATCGGTGAGGCAACTATTGATACTGACAAACATTTCCGAACGTTTAGCTTGCGTGATGCAGCTGAAAAATCATTATCTACCTATGATGCAGAAAGTAGACAGGTACTTGAGTGGTTTGCAGATGGCGTCAATGCTTTTATTGCACAGGCTAAGAAAAATAATACATTAAGCTATGAATTTGCATTACTAGGCTACGAACCAGAGGAATGGTCCGTTGTAGACTCTCTTACTATAGGTAAATATATGGCCTATGACTTAGGGGGTAATTGGAATACGCTTGCATTCCGTCATTGGGCTTTACAAAACTTTGGTGAAGAAAAAGCTAAAGAATTATTTATAAAATACCCTGAAAACGCTTCATCCATTATCAAGGCAAATAAAGAAAATCCAGTAGCCGTGGCAGGGCATTTTAAGACCGAACTGTTGCCAAATGAATTTAACGGCAGTAATAACTGGGTTGTATCGGGGAAGAAAACCAAAAACGGTACACCAATTTTAGCAGATGATCCACATTTAGGATTGAGTACACCATCTATTTGGTATCAAATGCATCTGCAATCTCCTGAGCAAAATGTGAGTGGCGTAATCTTTGCGGGTGTTCCGGGCATTATTTTAGGTCACAACGATAACATTGCATGGGGTGTAACAAATGTTGGACCTGATGTACAGGATCTATATATTGAAATACCAAATCCGAATAATCCAACACAGTTCCGCTATGATGGCAAGTGGGAACAAGCAGAGGTGCGTAATGAACCGATAAAGGTAAAGGACGGAGAAACGGTAGATTTTAATGTCGTTGTCACACGTCACGGTCCAATCATGACAGATTTAGCTTTTAAAGATACTGAGCCTACAGCACAATTTTCGATGCAGTGGACGGCACTGCAACCAACGGCAGAACTACGTGCAGTGATAGGTTTTAATAAGTCAAAATCCTGGAGTGAATTTGAAAAAGCATTAGAGGATTTTAAGGCACCAGCTCAAAATTTTGTTTTTGCATCAAAGGATGGCACAATTGCTTATAAAGCGAATGGTCAAATTCCGATTCGAAAACAAGGGGATGGGCAATTGCCGGTACCGGGTGATTCTAGTGACTATGGGTGGGAGGGCTTTATCCCGTGGGATGAGCTTCCGACTGTAGTAAACCCAGATGAAGGCTTTATTGCAACAGCGAATAATGAAGTTATTGGGGAAGAATATCCTTATCATATAACAGATTTTTGGGCACAGCCTTATCGTTTTGAACGGATTAAGGAAGTTTTAGCGGCGAATGACTCTTTAACAGTGGAAGACATGATGAATTTACAAATGGATCAGCATAACCTATATGCTCGTGAGTTTTTACCATATTTATTAACATCAATAAAAGCACAAGATCAGGGTGGGAAATATAAAGATGTTATTAAATTATTAGAGGATTGGGACATGGTGGATGCAAAGGATTCAGGGGCGCCATTAGTGTTCCATACATTAATGGAAAAGTTACAGGAAGTGTTATTTAAGGATCAGATGCCAGAAGATATGTATGAATTAATGTATGGAAAATTTAATATTACAGACCAGCTTTTACGTACAGCTTATGCCGGTAAGAAGAGCGTATGGATTGATGAGCAGGGTGGAGTAGATGCAACAGTTTACAAGGCGTTAGAGCTCACTGTTGCACAAATAGAAGATCAATTCGGAAAAAACGTATCGAAATGGAAATGGGGTAACTTCCATCAACTTACCTTTGACCATACATTAGGTAAAGCTTCGCCGATTCTTGCAGCATATTTTAATGCTAAAAAGGTTCCTATTGGTGGTTCAAAGGTTACTGTTCAGGCTGCTGATAATGACTTAGCTGGAAATGTTAATCATGGAGCATCATGGCGCTTTGTTGTAGATGTTGGTGATTTAAGCTCAGCCTATCATATTGTTGGTCCCGGACAGAGTGGACATGTAAAATCTACTTGGTATCAAGATCAAGTAATGGATTGGGCTAATGGAGATTATCATCAAACGTTTGTGAGCAAAGAAGATATTAAAGGTAAAACGTTGCGATTAAAAGCACAATAGGATGAGAGGCTATAAGAATCTATAGGTTTTTATATTAAGACAACATGGTTTCTCAGCAAAACGAGTGGACGAAGGCGTTATCACAGGACGTGATGGTTTTAGCCTTCGTACCCCTATCGCTGATCCCCGAGGAGTCGCTCAGTCTCCACTCCAATCAACCTCTTAGCATGCCATATTTATCTCCACTTTGTTTAATATGTCACCATAATTTCATTATCACAACAACATGCAAAGTTATCACATTGAAGTGATAGCTTTTTTGCTTTATATTTATAAGTTAACAATTTAAATAAAGACATTTTTATATCTGTGATATAAATCATTTACATTCAAATATCCGTTTGAATATGATGGAATATTATGTTATAGTGAACACAATCAAACGAATATTTGAATGAGGTGAGGAAATGCCAAAAGAAGTATGTGAGATAACACTTGTTCATGAAGAAGCTGTCATTAAGGTACAACAGCAAATGCCAGATCTATCAGGAGTAGCAAAATTTTTAAAGGCATTATCTGATGAAAGAAGACTTAAAATTGCGTATGCCTTAACGGTCAAAGATGAATTATGTGTTTGCGATGTCGCTTCCATTATCGGATCTTCAGTAGCAACAGCATCGCATCATTTACGTTATTTGAAAGATAATAATTTAGCGAAATCATATCGTAAAGGAAAGCAAATGTACTACTCTTTAGCTGATGAGCATGTGTATCAAATTGTAACGATTGCCTACGAACATGTGAAAGAGGGGATTGCAAATGGTAGCGACACCAACTAAACAAGAATACAGGCTACAAAACTTATCCTGTGCCAGCTGTGCAGCAAAATTCGAAAAAAACGTGAAGGCTATTCCAGAGGTCCAGGATGCACAAGTGAATTTTGGTGCTTCTAAAATAATGGTTATTGGTAATATTGACGTTGATCAGCTTGAAGAAGCAGGTGCCTTCGATGGCATAAAAGTATCACAATCAACAGCAAGAACAATTGAAAAATCAATACCTTTTTATCGGAAAACAGAAAATATATTAGCTGGAATCTCCTTGCTATTCATAGTACTTGGATATATGTTTGGGGCAATGCGTAGTGAATCAGAGCCACTAACTATTGGAATGTTTATTATCGCGATTCTAGTTGGGGGAATTGGTATTTTTAAAACAGGTTTCCGCAATCTAGCACGCTTTGAATTTGATATGAAGACGCTAATGACCATTGCAGTAATCGGTGCAGCCATTATTGGAGAATGGGAAGAAGCGGCCGTTGTTGTCTTTTTATTCGCTGTAAGTGAAGCACTTGAAGCGTATTCAATGGATAAGGCGCGTCAATCAATTCGTCAGCTCATGGATATAGCTCCACCGACAGCGACGATAAAGCGAGCGCATGGCGAGCATTTTCATGAAATGGAGCTGCCGACAGAGGAGATTGAAATTGGCGACATTTTAATCGTTAAACCTGGTCAGAAGATTGCTATGGACGGAATTGTAGTTAATGGATTGTCGGCAGTGAATCAGGCAGCGATTACAGGTGAATCTATTCCGGTCGGTAAGACAGTCGACGACGAAGTATTTGCAGGAACTCTGAATGAAGAAGGTGCCCTAGAGGTTCGCGTGACAAAGCGAGTAGAGGACACAACAATTGCAAAAATCATTCATCTTGTTGAAGAAGCACAGGCAGAAAAAGCACCTTCGCAACAGTTCGTTGATCGCTTTGCGAAATACTACACGCCTGCAATTATGATTATTGCTTTACTTGTAGCGGTTATCCCTCCTTTATTTATAGGTGATTGGCAACATTGGATTTACCAAGGATTAGCTGTACTTGTTGTAGGCTGTCCATGTGCGTTAGTCGTTTCTACACCAGTCGCTATTGTTACGGCAATTGGGAATGCTGCTAGACAAGGTGTTCTTATTAAAGGCGGAATTCATTTAGAGCAGCTTGGTCATATTGAAGCAATAGCATTTGATAAGACAGGAACACTTACAAAAGGTCAACCTGCTGTAACGGATATTTTTACATCGCATGAGATGTCTGAGGATTATGTTTTACAGCTAGTAGCGGCTGTTGAAAAGCAATCACAGCATCCATTAGCTAAAGCTATTTTACAGTCATTGCATGAAAAAAATTTAACAGAGCTTATACCGACAGACTTTCAATCCGTAACAGGCAAGGGAGCCTATGCAACGGTAGACGGTCAAATAATCTATGTAGGGAGCTTAAAATGGATTGCTACATTAGTGACTGTTGATGAAATGATAAAAGAACAGGTTAAAAAACTTCAACAACAGGGTAAAACAGTTGTAGCAGCTGTTAGTAATGATCAGTTTATAGGGATGCTTGGTATTGCTGATCAATTACGTCAAGAAAGTAAAGATGTCTTGAATAAATTAAATGATTTAAAAGTGAAGCATAAAGTTATGCTAACAGGTGATGCAGAGCCAACAGCACAGGCAATTGCAACTTCTTTAAATATGACAGATGTGAGAGCAAGTTTATTACCAGCAGAAAAATTAATGGCCATTAAAGATTTACGTGCACAGTTTGGTGCAGTAGCGATGGTAGGAGATGGTGTCAATGATGCACCTGCACTTGCCTCAGCTAATGTTGGTATTGCAATGGGAGGTGCTGGCACTGATGCAGCACTAGAAACTGCGGATATCGCATTAATGGGTGATGATTTAACGAAGCTTCCTTATACGATCGGCTTAAGTAGGAAAACATTACGCATCATTAAAGAGAACATTATTTTTGCCTTAGCCCTAAAATTAGTTGCCTTGTTACTCGTTATCCCGGGATGGCTAACATTATGGATTGCCATCTTTGCAGATATGGGTGCTACGTTATTAGTTGTGTTTAACTCATTACGATTAATCAAAACTAAGAAATGGTGAATAAGAAATAATATGGAGGAAGTGTGTAGGAAATTTAATCATTCTAAGGAGCTAGTGATATGTGTTGATATAGTTGCTACTAGCGATTCTTGAAAAAATGCTTTGTTAACGTTATTATGGTTTCAGGAATAATGTAACAATTAAATATAAATGAGGCGAAGGTTTGAATATGTCAGATCCTATTTTAGTAAATGTTACAGAGGAAATTGTGCGTGGTTTAGTAAGTTTTCTACTACGAGGACCGGAATATCAAACATTTTGTAAATGTGAAATCTGTGAACTTGACGCAGTGGCACTTATACTAAATGCATTGCCTAGCAAGTATGTTACATCTATGGAAACCCGAGATGAAGCATTTAGAATGATGAATACTCCTGAAAATATCGAACGAATCAATAAAGAGATTATTCATGCATTACATGTGGTAAATAAGAATCCTCGACATAAGGAAGAGCCAACTTCTATATGAAGTCGGCTCTTCATATTTTTGAAAAACAAAATGGTCAAGGAAATCTTAGTGAATGATGTGATGCATTATATGAGGGTGATTTCCGTTCCAGGCTACTCGCTTTGTTGCTGACGCTTCGCTTTCGCACAGATAAAACATTTGTTGCTGACGCTTCGCTTTCGCACAGATAAAACATTTGTTGCTGCCGCTTCGCTTTCGCACAGATAAAACATTTGTTGCTGCCGCTTCGCTTTCGCACAGATAAAACATTTGCCGCTGAAGCTTCGCTTTCGCGCAAAAAACATCTGTTGGCCCGAGACCCTGGAGCGAGCAACGCTAGTGAAGCGGCTCATCGGACGCCCCCAGGAAAGCGCCCAGTCGGAACGGAAATCAACCCCTCGCTTTGCCAAAGACAATACTTTATTTAAAATGATATCTTAATTTCATTGACACAAATTTTTCAACTACAAGGGAGCCAACAAATGAAGTTGGTTCTTTTTATGTTGCGCATGTATTGTTTTTCTGGCAAATGTATTTTCAGTTAACTTTTAAGGCAAGCTTGTAGTAAACTAGAGAGTAAGAAAAGGAAAGAGAGGGAATAGGATATGCCAACACCTAGTATGGAGGACCATATCGAACAAATATATTTATTAATCACTAATAAAGGGTATGCTCGTGTGTCTGACATTGCTGAAGCATTATCTGTTCTTCCTTCTTCTGTTACAAAAATGGTTCAAAAATTAGATAAAGATGGTTATTTAGTTTATGAAAAATACCGTGGTCTTACATTGACGCCTAAAGGAGAAAAGCTTGGAAAACGTCTTGTACAGCGCCATGAACTTCTAGAGCAATTTTTGCGAATCATTGGTGTAGATGAAGAGCGAATTTACGATGATGTAGAAGGAATTGAACATCATTTAAGTTGGAATTCAATCGATCGAATTGCGGATCTTGTGCAGGTAATGGAAGAAAATCCGGACATCGCAAAAAAACTAGAGGCATCGAAAACACATCATAACTTTTAATTTCTTTCAGCAGATGGCTTTTGTACCGAAAGTGAAGCGACAGGTACAGATGTCTTTTGTACCGAAAGTGAAGCGACAGGTACAGATGTTTTAGTAGCGGAAGCGAAGTGTCAGCTGCAGAAGTTATAGCCTCCGGCGGATAAGTTTTTTGCCAAAATGATGGTAAGAGGGAAAGGAAGACAATATGAACGAATTAAAATCAGGTGAAGTTGTTACGTTAACTGTATTAGAGCAACAAGCATCGAAATGGATATTAACAAATGGAGTTGACGAACTACCCTTAAATGCTTCAGAGGTAACAGAGCCACTTGCAGTAGGTGACCGCCTTGAAGTATTTTTATTTGCGGATCGTCGTGGCGATTTAGCAGCAACAACAGCTATACCATCTTTCGTACAAGGGGAATATGGTTGGGCTCGTGTTCTAAAAGTAGTTGAGCGTGAAGGGGCTTTTGTAGATATCGGTACGTCACGTGAGGTGCTAGTAAATGCTGAAGATTTACCTGCAATAAAAGAGCTTTGGCCAGCACCAGGCGACCATTTATTTATGACTTTACGCACAGATCGCAACGGTGATTTATTTGGACGTTTAGCAACTGAAGAAAAAATTTCGGAATTGTATGAAGGTGCATTTGAAGAAATGCACAATAAAAACATTAAGGCACGTCCATATCGTTTATTACCAGTTGGCTCATTTTTACTAGGAGTAGAGACTCCGTACCGTATTTTTGTTCATGAGTCAGAGCGTAATGAAGAACCTCGTCTTGGACAAGACGTAGATGTTCGTATTATTGATGTAAAAGATGATGGTTCAATGAATGGTTCACTTTTACCACGTAAGCATGAGCGTCTTTCAGATGATGCACAAAGAATTTTAAATTATCTACATGATGTAGGGGGCAAAATGCCATTTGGCGATAAATCCTCACCTGATGAAGTTCAAGAAATGTTTAAAATGAGTAAAGGTGCATTTAAACGAGCGTTAGGTACGCTTATGAAAGCTGGTAAGGTGAAACAGCAGGACGGTTGGACAGAGGAAATCTAACTTCTTTCAGCAAATGTCTTTTGTACCGAAAGCGACAGCAACAACACGGTTTTATCTGTGCGAAAGCGAAGCGACAGCAACAACACGGTTTTATCTGTGCGAAAGCGAAGCGACAGCAACAACACGGTTTTATCTGTGCGAAAGCGAAGCGACAGCAACAACACTACTGAGTGTCTCCGGACGCAATTATACCGAGGCATAAGTACGACTACTAAATAAAATTAAAGAAAATGACGAGAGCTACTTTGAAACCTTCTCGTCTTTTTTTCGTACTAATTATTGCTTAACTTCTTTTAGCGTGTGGCCAAACATCCGCTGAAAGAAGATAAAGCCTCCGGCGAATGTCACAGATTCGGAAAGGCGCTATTAAAGGATGTTAGCCTAATATCATCGCATCCATGTGATACGGCTAACTGACCTGCAAATCGGTAAAAACACCACGTTCTGTGTATTATCGAAATTACCGACATCGTATCGGCCCACATGCAGGCCTAAGTACAAAGCCGAATCCGGACGCTATTATGCCCTGGCATAATGGAGTGACAATACATTATTCAGGCCAAATGAGTCTTCAAACGAAAGGGGTCACACAATTTGAAAAAAACGTGGATAAAAATACTAACTGCTACTATGTTAGTATTTGGCGTGATGGCACCAGCAACAGGTTTTGCAGCTGATAATACGCCACCTAAAGCAATTGATGAAAAATTAGGAGTACCAATCGTTGTATATGGTGCAAACTTATCTGAGGCTGAAAAAGAATCTGTTAAAGAGTCATTAAAAGTTAAAGAAGAGCCTGAAGTTGAAGAAATAACAGTTTCAGGTCAAGACTTAGCTAAATATATTAAAGATAGTAATTCAAGCTCTCGTATGTATTCTTCAGCCAAAATTACGCGCAAGAATGCAGGAGAAGGCTTAGTTATTGAAATTGTTACACCGTCAAATATTACACAGGTTACTTCTGAAATGTATGCAAATGCTATGCTAACTGCAGGTATTGAAGATGCAACAGTACAGGTGGCTGCGCCTAAGGCAGTAACAGGCCATTCAGCGCTTGTGGGAATATATAAAGCTTATGAAGTAACAACAGGTGAAAAGCTAGATACTGATCGTACAGATGTTGCAAATGATGAACTATCAGTAGCAACTACTCTTACGCAATCGGCAGGCGTGGACGATGCTAAGGTTGCAGAATTACTAACAGAAATCAAAAAACAAATTGCAGAATCGAAGCCAGCAACTAAAGAAGAAGTTGAAAAGATTGTGCAAGAGCAATTAAACAAGCTTGAAATTAATTTAAGTGACAAGGACCGTCAATTGCTAGTTGATTTAATGAATAAAATTAGTAAACTAGACATTGATTTTGGTAAATGGTCTAAACAATTAGATGATATTAGCAGTACGATTAAAGATAAATTCGGATCACTAATGGAAGATAAAGGATTCTGGGAAAGTGTGAAAAATTTCTTTGCAAATTTAAAGGATACAATTGCGTCATGGTTTAATTAATTCAGAAAAGAATCTGCAACACTTTCTCTTGATTGCTAGAGGAAGGTAGCAGATTCTTTTATTTTTCAAGGGATGGACTTTTTTAAGTGCTACATTAAAAAGGCTGTGTTACTATGAAAAAAAGGAGTGGTGAGAAATGGAATTTCAATTACAACAGCTAGCAGCAAATAAGCTTGCTTTTGTCTATGAGCAAGAAGGGGAAAGATTAGCGGAAATTACATGGCAACAACAGGGTCAAGTAATGGTAATGGTAATGGATCACACATATGTATCAGATAAGCTCCGTGGCCAAGGTGTGGCTAAAAAATTGTTGGATCATGCTGCAGCTTATGCACGTGAGAAAGGTTTTAAAATGGAAGCTGTTTGCTCGTATGTAGTTGCAGCATTTGAAAAATCTAATGATTATAATGATGTAAAACAATAAAGTGAAACTTTAATCAGTGGGGATTTTTTTTATCCTCACTGATTATTAGTCTTCACCAATCGGGATTTTACGGGCAGTTTTAATCTCATCTTATTTCATTTCTTTAATTTTGCAAAATTTTATGGTGAAACTTACTGCCCGTTAATGCGGGATAAAAAATAAGGCAATCTGCTTGTTAGATAAAGCGGATTGCCTTTTAACTTCTTTCAGAGGAGTTTTTGTAGCGAAAGTGAAACGTCAGCTACAAATGTTTTAGTAAAACATCCGGTTAAATAGAGGAACTCAGTCTAAGAACGCTACGTACTGTGGCAATATAAAAAACATCTGTTGTTGCTGAGTCATAATTGGTTTTTGCAAATCATCCATGCTGCTCCTTACAGTAAAATACTATAAATTAGTAGTGTTAAGAGGCCTGCTCCACCTACTAAAGAAGCCATGTCTACCCAATCATATACTGAATCCAAATCCTTCATGAAAATCACTCTCCAATTTCTAGTATTAATACATTAATTCCCTTTGATTGTCCTTTGTAATCATAAATATTTACGAAAAATGCTTATGACCCTAACGTGAGGTTGATTTCAGTTTCGATGGGGCACTTAAATGTCATTCCTATTTTTGGAGATAAGTAAGAAATAGATACCTGCAATAAAATTTAGTAGGAGGATGATTATCTATGTCTGGGAAAATCCAGACTTACTATGAATTTTGTTTATATGATGGAGGAAAATGGTTATAGATACATTCTCTCTTTATATATATGCTTAAACGTATATAAAAATTATGTTTAGTCCTCAAATAATAAGGAAAAGATATAATATAGAGCCAGTTTCTATATTTTTGGGAGGGATTTATAATGGCAAAAGGAAAAAGAACAGGTGTTGTAATTGCAGGGTTAGCTTTAGCAGCATCTTATTTAAGTAAAAAAGAAAATCGTGATAAAGCATTTAGTATGCTCAATAGTACAAAATCTAAATTAGCATCTTATTTGAATACAACGAATATGGAGATGCACAAAGACGTATCAGAGCGTATATCGACTGAAGTAGCGACAGAAGCTGGAACGTCTCCAACAAAAATAGCTTCAAACGAAATGGTTGCTGAAGGTGGGGGACATACAGGTATCCATTACTACAATGGAGCAATTCAGGAACAAGATAAATAATAACAAAACCTTCTCATTTAACGTGAGAAGGTCTTTTTTGTGTACATATTATGATCGATGCAAATACTAATAATACAATTCCAGTAAATATAAAGCCACTGACAATACCTAGTGAGAGCCATCCGAGTAATGAGGAACCTAGGACAACTCCTAGTGAGAAGAAGGCATAAAAATAACCATAGGCTTTTCCGCGGATTTCAGCAGTCGTAGAGTCGATTAAAAGTGAATTGACTGATGGGAACAAGAAGCCAAACCCGATACCATAGCAGGCCATTGCAATATAAAGTAACGTACTTGAATCCGCCTGACTAATTAATAATTGACTTATCCCCATTAAACTTATACCAAGTGATAATGTTTTAATTGGTGCCACCCTATCGAAAATACGGTTAGTCGGCAAAATAAATACGAGTACAGCAATAATTCCGAATGTACTCATCAAAGTGCCACTTAAGCGTGAATCAAAGCCTAAAG
The DNA here is from genome assembly GCF_056394365.1 of Lysinibacillus sp. 10T31. Classification (NCBI taxonomy): domain Bacteria; kingdom Bacillati; phylum Bacillota; class Bacilli; order Caryophanales; family Bacillaceae; genus Lysinibacillus; species Lysinibacillus sp. 10T31. Next base: position 35,842 of record NZ_JBFTHS010000001.1, on the reverse strand, counting down.
ATTGTACTTTTAGAGGAAGGAGATAGGCAATAACCCCTTGAGAAAACATTAAAAAGAATGCACTAGAGAATGCTTTTAATGTATCTGTATTAGTAAAAAGTACATGAATAGGGATGTTTGTAATTGGCGCAGATTTTTCTTTTTTTACTTGATTTGATTTTAGTAAAAAGAAGGCAAGTACACTCAACAAGAGCATAAAGCTTGCTGTTATATTAAAAACGAATGGTACGCTAGTACGACTCGCTAAAATGCCACTAAATGCGGGGCCGATTATTGCGGCAATGCCAACAAAAGCTCCAGAGATAGCACTACCCTTACCTCTCTTCTCTTGTTCAGTTGCATTTGCTAAAAATGTGAATGCAGCAGGAACAATTAAGCCCGCAACTAATCCATGTACAAAGCGGACTGCTAATAGAATAATAGGATCTTCTACTAAATTATAAAGTGTAAGTGAAAGACCTGTTGTTAGAAGACCTAGGATTAAAATAACGAATGGTCCTTTACGATCCGTTAAAAAACCAGAGATAATATTACCAAATGTATTGGAAAGAGAATACATACCTACAGCCAGGCCAGTAATGAAGGCTGATGCCCCTAAGGATTCAGCATATGTACTCATGACAGGAAGCTGGGTAAATAAGTCGAAAAATGAAAAGAATATAATCAAATAAATAAGTTTCTTCATAGTTCCTCCGATGGAAAATTGTAAGTGAGAATGAATATCACTATTATTATACCATTTTCAACAAAAAAAGAACGTCTCATAAGTTTTTCAACTTATGAAGCGTTCCTGAAATATGAAAATTAAGCTTTAGCAACTTCTTTTTTCATTGTTTTGTTTTTAGCAAGATTTACGTGCCAAGAAAGTGCTTCCTCTAAAATATGAGGTGTTTGATGGCCGCCAGTTGCTTCTAGAGCGCGGTTATAGTAATCCCAAAGTTGTTCTTTGTAATCTGGGTGTGCACAGTTTTCGATAATTAAAGGTACACGCTCTTGTGGTGCAAGACCACGTAAGTCAGCAATACCTTGCTCAGTTACGATTACATCAACATCATGTTCAGTGTGGTCTACGTGAGAAACCATTGGCACGATTGAAGAGATAGCGCCGCCTTTTGCGTATGATTTAGTAACGAAAATACCTAGACGTGCGTTACGTGCAAAGTCACCTGAACCACCGATACCGTTCATCATACGAGTACCAGATACGTGTGTTGAGTTTACGTTGCCATAGATATCTAATTCAAGAGCAGTGTTGATTGAGATTAGACCCAAACGACGGATAAGCTCTGGGTGGTTAGAAATTTCTTGTGGACGTAAGCAAATTTTATCAGCGTATTTCTCTAGGTTGCCATATACTTTTTTCTGTAATTCTTCAGTCAGTGTAATTGAAGTAGCTGCTGCAAATTTAACTTTACCAGCATCAATTAAGTTGAATACAGCATCTTGAAGTACTTCAGAAGCAACAACTAAATCTTCGAATTCTGAATTTGCGAAGCCGTCAAGTACAGCGTTTGCAACAGAACCTACACCAGATTGTAATGGCATTAATTGTTTTGTTAAGCGACCAGCTTTAATTTCATCGCTGAAGAAGTCTAATAAAATGTTCGCCATTGTTTGTGTTTCTTCATCTGGCGGAACGATTAATGAAGGAGCATCTGGCTCTTCAGAAATAACAATCGCTTTAATTTTAGCTGGATCTACTTTAATACCGATGTCACCAATGCGTTGCATAGCATCAGTCATTGGGATTGCTTCACGTTGACCTTGCTCACCTGGTACATAGATATCGTGGATACCTATTAAAGCTTCTGGATGAGAGATATTTAATTCGACAATAATATTTTCAGCGTAATCAGCGAAGATTGGTGAGTTACCTACAGAGTTTGTTGGGATAATAAGTCCATCTTCTGTAATAGCAACAGCTTCAAGAATTAAATATTTAATTGGTCCAATAATTCCTTGACGAACTAATTCAGCGTTATGTGAAAGATGCGCGTCTACATATAGGACATCACCAGAGTTAATTAAATTACGGATCGTTGCATCTCCTTGGAATGGTCCACGTTTGCGGATAACACCAGCATCAGCTAAGTATTTATCAACTTCAGGTCCTAAAGAAGCTCCTGTATATACATCAATTTTGAATTTTTCGTTTTTAGCGCGCTCTACTAAAGCCATAGGAACAACTTTCGCATCCCCCGCACGAGTGAATCCACTCATACCAACTACATCACCGTCAGAGATCAGTGCTGCAGCTTCTTCAGCAGTAACAACTTTGCTTTCAAGTTCTTTTAAGCCTAGGCGTTTTTGAATATTTGCATCCATAAAAAAATCCTCCCCTAAAAAGTTTGATGGAAACCGATTACAAAACTAGAAAAAACGTGTAAGAATTTTCTGTTTATTCAGTTGTAGTATGACTCCAACCATTTGAATAATACTATCACCAAATTGTCACAAAAACTTTAGAAATAGCATTAAATTGAGTAAAAAGAGGAAAAATGAGCATAAAACCGAATTTTCGACAGAGAAAACGTTTTAATGTAGAGCTACAGAGGAAATTTTCTAAAAATAAGAGATTAAACGATATAATGAGGGGTTGATTTCCGTTCGTGGGCTTTCTTGGTGCACAGAGCTTTAACCAATGCCATCCCAAACTGTTGGTGATGAGCAGAAAATAAAAAAGTACAGCGAACATTAAAAAATGCTCGCTGTACTTATCAAAATTAGAAACCTAAAGAACGACGGAAGTAACTTGCGTAGCGTTGGCTAACAGGAATACGAGTACCGTCTTTCATGATTAATAAAAACGTTGAATGTGAATCTGGTTGAATTTCATCAATGTAGTCAATGTTAACGATATAAGAGCGGTGACAACGTATAAATGAGTCAGGCGCTAAAAATAGCTCAAGATCACTTAGATTTAAGCGGTGATATCCTTCACGACTCATTGTTTTAACAAATGTTTTTCGGAGCTGTGTTTCAAGATAAATGACCTGATCATGTTTGATTGGGTACCAACAATCATCAATTTTGATTGTAATGTAGTTCGTTAAAAATGCTGACGGCTTTTGTGGGAAGATAGCAGTGATAGCACCCTTAGTTTCACCTTCCTCCATTAAAGGAATGCTCATGCCGTAATATGCTACTCCAAATACATCAGGCTCAATATAAGAGCTAATCTTTTGTCCGTAGTTTAACGCTTTATGAGCTGCAGACCCTTCTTTAATTGGGTCACCAGGTTTGATTTTTAAATCAACTTTTTTGCTCGGTTGGTAGTACAAGTATTCGTTTGTATCGGAAATTGCAATGGAAGTATTCTCAGGGAAGAATTCCTTAATAATTTCCATAATTTCTTCTATTTGTTTTGGTTCCACTATTAACACCTCGTCTAAACTTTTAAAAATAGTATTATCATCTATTTTACTACATATTCGTATAAATTATATAGAGAAGATTTCGGAATAAAAAAGAGAAATGTCGATTGATGAAATATAAAGTTGTAAAACACATTACATAATTTGTAACAAATTTTAAATAATTACTAATTTATTTTGATATGTATATGGTAAAATCTAAATACAGATAAATAAGTTTACGAGGTTTCTACTATGTATATATGATAAATTAGAACTAGTGATGAAGACAAAATGTGGTTGAAAGGAAATCGCAGAATATGGTAAAATTCACTGTATAGTCTATTTTTTTTTTGTAACTGGTGGTTTAGTTGGGTTATTTTTAAGTTATATTCAATTATATAATTGTGAAATAAGACTCAATTCATACAATTATTAAGGAAATACTATTTTCTTATATGAAATAGATAGATGTAAAAATTTGTAAAAGCAATTCGTGCAATCTGAGGAAAGATGGGGAAGATTATGCAACTACATCAACATTCTATGTCAGAAACGATATCCAAAAGATACTTTCAAGAAATCGATAGCATTAACCAATACATCGGTATAGAAGAATTTTTTAATATTGAGTCGAAATTAATATTTGAAATTTACCATTTAGAATCTGCAAAGGCTAAGAAATCTTTGCATGAATTAATTGATATTCTTTCAATACGTTTTGGCAAACAAGTCATTAAAATTGTTCGAAGTTATTTTTCTGTTTTGTCGTCAATTGTTGCTCGTAAATTGCTAGACAATCAAGTTCCTTCGAAGAAAGCATTTGCGTTTAACATTGCTTGTAATGATATGATCGAAAATCAGATGAAAGACGCAGAATTTTTACAATTCGCTGATGATTTAATTGATTTCTTTGTCTATTTTATTGCAGATCGCAAGCAACCGACTTTCCGTCATCAGACAGTTAATAAAGTAATTATGTATATAAATGATGAATTGGAAAATGACTTAACAGTGGAAAGCATCGCAAATAACTTCCATATTAGTACTAGTCACTTATCGCGTATTTTTAGAGAACATGTTGGTATTACACTAGTTGAATATCTAAATGTTCGTCGAGTAGAAGAGTCACAGTACTACCTTAGACATACTAATAAAAGTATTACTTCTATTTCGGATCAATTCCATTTCTGTAACCAAAGCTATTTTACCCGCATCTTTAAAAAATATACTGGAGTAACGCCCAAACATTTTCGAGATGAACTACATCACGAGTTTTATCGTTTTGAGATGGCGGAATCAGAGTTTCAAAACGTCTAAAGCCAGAAGTATACGTGGTAATATTCACAATGGGTTATAAATATATTAATAAATAGATGCGGACGTATTAGCGATGCTAAAGCTCGCATCTTTTTTTATACTATGGAATTAGTAGCACTTGCTATTTGATAAAGATAGACCCGATAATGTATACTTCAATTTAGTTGATAAATAATAGTAGGTGGAAAAATGAAAAATTTGAAGCTATTCTCAATGCTTGGGCTCGCCGTTTTTGTTCTTAGTGGCTGTCAAGCTGTGCAAAACAAAGAAGGTTTTTTCTATAGTATCTTTGTAAAACCAATGGAATTTTTATTAGAATTTTTCGGTAACACTATGTTTTCAGGTAGCTATGGTTTAGCAATCATTGCTATTACGGTTCTTATTCGTTTAATTTTAATGCCGATTATGTTAAAAAATTATCGTTCGCAACAAAAGATGAAAATGAAGATGGATGCGTTTAAGCCTGAAATGGAAGCTGTTCAGAAAAAGATGAAGGAAGCAAAGACAAAAGAAGAACAAACGCAGTATCAACAAGAAATGATGGCATTATATCAAAAACATGGTATCAATCCACTCAACATGGGATGTCTACCAATGTTAATTCAAATGCCAATTATCATGGGTCTTTATTTCTCCATTTTATATTCTACAGATGTGAAAGCACACGAGTTTTTATGGTTTAGCTTAGGCTCACCAGATATCGCTATGACAATTGTCGCAGGCCTTGTATATTTAGTTCAAGCACGTGTATCATTATGGACAGTACCAGAGCAACAAAAAGCACAAATGAAAATGTTTATTTATATTTCACCAATTATGATTGTCTTTATCTCGATGTCATCTATGGCAGCCCTACCACTTTACTGGTCAGTCAGCGGTGCATTGTTGATTATTCAAACATATATCGGTCGAAAATTTTATTCGGAGCATCCGGAAAAAGTAAACTCATAAAATAATTTATGTCGAGGCGCCTATGTAGCCTCGATTTTTTTAGGAGGACAGCAAGATGAACATAAAGTGGTTATCATCTATTCTAGTCGCGATTTTTAGTATTGCGGCTATCGTATTTACTATCATGGGTAATTTTAATTTTGCGGTATTGGCAATGACTATTATGTTTGCCGTATCGAATAGTTTTAGGGCAAAAAGTTTTAAAGAGCAAGGGTATGTAAAAGAGGCAAAATGGATGAAATACATGGCAATCTTTTTCTCAATTGCTTCTATAGTAGTGTTTATTATTATTCTCACAGACTAACAGACTAATTTTAAAAATCGTTGGTGAAAATCTACACCCTAAATTGTGAACAGTGCTAAAATGAGACTATACCAATATAGTGGATCATCACCAAAACGTGTGGTTAATTTCCGTTCCGACTGGGGCTTTGCCGCTGCCGCTTCGCTTTCGCGCAGATAAAACAATTGTTGCTGCCGCTTCGCTTTCGCACAGATAAAACAATTGTTGCTGCCGCTTCGCTTTCGCACAGAGCAGAGCTTCCTGGGGGCGTCCGATGAGCCGCTTGGGGCAACAGATGTTTTTTGCGCGAAAGCGTAGTGCAACGTAGCGGCAGCAGAGGGTTTTGTTTGTGCGAAAGCGCAGCGACAGCGACAGCAGGATGTTGGTCACGAAGGCGTTATCACAGGACGTGATGGTTTTAGCCTTCGTTCCTCTATTGCTAATCCCCAAGGAGTCGCCAGTCGGAACGAAAATCAACTTATTCACATAGTAGACGTTTTAACAAACGTATCCATAACTTTGGGTGGTGAACTAATATAGTACAAAATAGTATCGGTACTTACTAGGACTGTTCTTTCTAAATTCTTTAAAAGAGGATACTTACTATGTAGTACTGGATAACTTTAAAAGGGGTAAAAAATAGTGAAAAAGAAACGTTTACCACTCATCCTAGGTGCTTTAATTTCAGTGGCACTTATTGTATCTATTTTCGTAGTTTATAACTATAAAAATAAACAGGTAAGTAATGCATCAGATGAACATGAACAACAAGCTTCAGAACCAACTAAAAAAGATTCACCTGCAAAAGAAGAGCCGAAAAAAACAGCAGATAATCCTGTGAAGCCAGAACAGAAGACAGATGAAAATGGCTATGTACCAAATCAAACATTACCAACTGAGCCGACATATATTAAGGGTATTTTATTAGCGAATAAAATATATCCGCTACCATCTACCTTTGCGCCTGAAGAAAATCCTGAGGCACGTCAAGCTCTAAACAAAATGTTTGTAGCAGCAAAACAACAAGGTTTTGATTTAGTTGCATTTAGCGGTTATCGATCTTTTGACTATCAAACAACATTATATAATAACTACGCTAAACGTGATGGGCAAGCTGCGGCTGATCGCTATAGTGCTCGACCAGGTTATTCAGAGCATCAAACAGGTTTGGCCTTTGATATAGGGGAAAGCGGCAAAGATAGTTTATGGCTAACTGAAGAGTTCGGTGAAACACCAGCTGGACAATGGTTATTTACGCATGCTCAAGACTACGGCTTTATTTTACGATTCCCCCAAAATAAAGAAGACATTACAGGTTATATGTATGAGTCATGGCACTATCGTTATGTTGGTGTAGACATAGCAAAAGATATTAAAAAACAAAATATTACGCTAGAAGAATATTTAGGTGTGAAATAAAAAAAGGGAAGAGAGTTGTTCATCATTAATGAACTAGCTCTCTTCCTTTTCTACATTCTACAAGATAGGTGTTAATAAACGTGAAACAGATTCTTTAAATTTAATCAGTGTAGAACGATTTTTGTACATTTCCCAAGTTAATTCAGTACAATCAAAAATATCCTTTTCAAACAGCTCAGCAAGCTGATGTGAAATCGTTGAGTCATAAATAAAGGCATTTACTTCAAAATTTAAACTGAAACTTCGTACGTCAAGATTTGCAGTTCCGACTGTAGATGCTTCATCGTCAATAATAATTGCTTTAGCATGAATAAAGCCCTTCTCATAAATATAAACTTTTGCTCCTGCACGCAATAATTGTCCTACGTATGAGTATGTAGCCCAATAAACAAACATATGATCAGGCTTATTCGGAATCATGATCCTTACATCAATGCCTGAAAGCGTTGCGATTTTAATAGCATCTAAAAAACTAACATCAGGTATGAAATATGGGGTTTGAATATATATATATTTTTTTGCCATATTGATAAGCTTTAAATAACCAATTTTAATTTGTTCCCATTCAGAGTCAGGGCCGCTAGAAACGATTTGTAAGCCTACATCGCCTTTTTTCGGAATAGCCGGGAAGTAACGGTCCGAATAACCCATTTTCTTTTGCTCGCTAGCTTGATTCCAATCAAGTAAAAAGCGTGTTTGTAAAGGATGTACTGCACTACCCTCAATACGTAAATGTGTATCTCTCCAATAGCCAAACTTCTTTTGCAGACCAAGGTACTCATCCCCGACATTAAAGCCACCGATGTAACCAATACGGCCATCAATTACAACGATTTTTCGGTGATTTCTAAAATTTAAACGAGGATTTATAAGTGGGAAAATAGATGGGAAAAATACTTCGACTTCACCGCCTGAATTAAGCAATTCCTTGAAATGGCGCTTTTTAACGTTGCGTGAGCCCATTTCATCATATAAGATTCTTACCTTCACCCCTTGCTTTGCTTTTTTTATAAGCTTATCAATAATGCGTGTACCTAAGTCATCTAGACGGAAAATATAATATTGAATGTGAATATGATCTTTTGCTACCTCAATATCTTTCAGAAGTTGCTCAAATTTATTTGCACCATCATCAAAAATATCAATGTGGTTGTCCTGCGTTAATACAGCATTATTTGTTTTAAGATGCATATAAATCATTTCTTTATAATTTTCCGCATTTTCTATACGAAACTCGAACGTATCATCTCGGATCGCTTCTGTCTGATAGCTAATGAGGTTATCGATACCAATATCCTTGCGTCCTTCCCAACGGAATAAATGTTTTCTCCGTAATTGTCGTCCGAATAGCAAGTATAAAATAAACCCACCTAATGGAATGAAAAATAGTACGAGAATCCATGCCCATGTAGAAGTGGCATCTTTACGCTCTAAAAAAATTATGACCAATGCTGCTAAAATATTGACAAACATAATTAAAGATACTAGAAATCCTAAGTCTGTAAAAATACTCATTCCTACACCTGCCTTTACTATATTTTCGCAATATATCTAGTATAGCTTACTTTATATGTGGAAAGAAGATAAGAAATTTGTTAGTAAGCATGGAAAAGGATTACCTCAAAAACTAACGAGGTAATCCAAAAACAATTTTGCCTTAGCACATTTGTCGAATAAAGATTACTGATTAATAATGCTCCCATTGAAATAAAATATCAGAAAAATCCCTATGAAGAAGCTTTTCTCGGTTAATAAAAAACTTCCCAACGCCGCTATCTGCCCACATAATACCGATTTCATCATTTGAGTCTATTTGGAGTAGCAATACATCATATCGTTTAAGGAGCTGCGATTCGTGACGGATATCTTCCTCTAAAAAATAGGCATACCCACCAATTTTAGCTCCAGCCCCTAAAAAGTGTTGTAAATAAATCTCACGTAAATCAACATCCTCTGATGAAGGAATTAAGTTTGGCAAATAATGTACCGCGCGATAATCAAAAGCAGATACAGGTTCTTGGATCGGTTGAAATTGTAATGCTAACTCCTGGTGAATAGGGAACCGATCATCTGCTGTTTGTGCTAAAAACTCCTGACTAGGGACCGTCGCTTCAAAATTTGCGGTAGGGTAAAAACGTATTTTATAAAATTGCTGGAAAATATCCTCGTGATAATGATCAGCATTTACGAAAATATTAGATGAAATAAAGAATTGCAAAATACCCTGAGATGGGAAATCCTTTAGTGATGGCATTTCTGCAAAGTTAATTTGAGCTAATAACCGCATAGGTTCACCTGTAATATCTTTCGGATATGTTTGGTGACAAGGTAAATAAGGTTCCCCAGCAAATTTACTTTCCATTACTGTAGTTGAACGTTTATACGGCGTGATAATCATTGCTGAAAGTAGTGTATTTTCAATTTCAAAACGAAACGATTCTAGCTCTTTTGGAAGTAAAAGATTTGTTATTTTGTTCATGCAGAGCCCCCCGATATTCCGCTCCAATATCCCTTGCTGTGTTCTATAAACTTCGAATTACTATTAAGTTACGGCTTTTTATCAACAAATTATTCAAGTCGTAAAGATTTATTTGATGCTTTAAAAATAAATATTAAACTTATTGAAACGACGGCTATTGCTGCTGAAGTATAATAGCCTAAACTAGATTGCATTGTAAATAGCCAAGTGAAGAATAGTGGACCTAGAATGCGTCCTAGGTTATCCATTGAATAGGAAAGACCTGCAGCAGTCCCGTATTGGCCACCAGATTCTTTAGTTGAAAGAGATACGACGCATGTTCTTGCGAGCGCATTTCCTGCTGTGAAAACACAAAGGGCAAAACCTGCCATGAATAAGTTAGCTGTTAAAGTAAATAAAAGCATACCCATAGCTGTGACGATTTGTGCACCTATTAACCAAGTTGTCTCGCTTCCATTTTTAATACGTCTAACAACACCACCTTGAATAGCTGCATCTACAAAGCCACTAAACATAAACAAATAACCAATTTGTAATGGTGTAATTTGAATTCGGTCAATTTGGAATAACTGGAACGTTGCTTCTACTCCAGCCAGCATAAAAGTCACTAAAAATGAGAACATAAATAAATAACGCACACGGTATTGCAGCATTTTAGTCGCACCCTTTGGCACAATGGCACGTTTATTTGTATCTTTTCGTTTTGTAGGTTCTTTTAAAACGAAACTTGCATAAATAAATAATAGTGCAATTAGTGTTGCAGAAGCGATAAATGGCAGTTGCAGGCTATAGTGTCCGAGCATACCGCCGATTGCAGGACCGAAAATAAAACCGAGCCCGATGGACATGCCCATGAGACCCATATATTTATTGCGATCCTCTTCACTCGACATATCTCCTACAAAGCCTGTCACAGCTGTGTATAGTGCGCCCGAGAATAAACCACCCACAACACGTGAGAAGTACAACATTGCTAAATTATCAATAAATAAAGAGAAAATAATAAAGCTTAAGCTAAAACCAACTAGGCCTATTAATATAAGTTGCTTACGACCTACCTTATCGGACAGCATACCCCAAAATGGTGCAGTGAAAAAACTTGCAAGCGAGTACACTGTAAGTAGACCACCTACGTGTAAATTGTCCCAATTTTGCTGAACTACAACCTCAGGTAAGACAGGTATAATAATTCCAAATCCTAGGTAGACGAGGAATTGAACTGACATTAATAAGAAAATTGCCTTTTTCATATAGTACCCTGCTTTCATACGTATTTTAGTATGTATATTCTACCTCTCTTGTTATTGTTATTACAAGGAGAGGGAAGACAAAACAATTTAAAAGTAGGGGATGACAATTGTTAAAGCACATGCTATGTATATAAATGATTAGAGAGAAGACTGGGTGATCTCTTTGGGCCAATGCAGTAAAGTAGATAAACGAGGCTAAAACAATGTATAAAAAACTGCAGAATGTTAATAATGGAATTGTATTGATATTAAAAATTAATAACGAACTTGAAGTAACTAAATGGACTCATTCCATTTTTAATTTTTTGTATCGATTGTCGCATAGTGTATTAAATTATCTCTGGGGTATACTACTAGAGGGTATATCGGTATTTTAATTTTTTGTGTTTATTTTTTGCTATTTAGTGGTAAATGAAGAAAAAATGGTTCGTCACCATAACGTGTGGTTGATTTCCGTTCCGACTGGGCGCTTTGTTGCTGACGCTTCGCTTTCGCACAGATAAAACATTTACATGGGATATGTTTTAATAAAATATCATCCTACGCTTTGATGAAAAGCCATTAAATAGTTAAGTGAAGGAAAAATTTACATTGTAACAGAATTGAAAAATTTAAAAGCAGAGTTAAATGGTATGATAGAAAGAGATTAACTCGTCAGACATCATACAGTTGCAAAAATGAAACTTTTTTGGAAATAAAACGTTATAAAATTCGAGGAAAGATTGAGGTGGAATGTATGAAAAAAGAAGTAGATTTGAAAAAGATCGTTTCGAATTTATCTAAGTTGGGTGTAACAGCCACTGTAACAAAGTCTCGACTTGAACTTTTAAAAGTGCTCACACCACCAACGCAAACACCGCAAGTTCAAGCTTAACTCGTTTAACAAATAAAAATGGGTAGTCTCGTAATTGAGACTACCCATTTTTTATTTCCATAATTAATCATCATCATCGTGAGTAGTAAACATGTAAGTGCGATAGTGGAAACGCATACTGAAAACAAGACCGACGGCTAGCGAGTTCCCCATCAATGAACTTCCCCCATAACTGATAAATGGTAGGGGAATACCCGTAATAGGTAATAGCTGAATAGTCATACCGATATTTTCAAATACGTGGAATGTAATCATTGCAATTATACCGGCACATACATATGTTGAGAATGGATCTTTCAATAATAGTGTAGTTTTTGTTAAATGATAGATTAATAAAAAGAAAATACAAATAACGATACTAGCACCAATAAAACCCCATTCTTCTCCGATAACCGTAAAAATAAAATCGGTATGATTTTCGGCAACGTAAACTTCACGACCTTTGAAACCTTTACCGAAAATTTCACCTGAACCAATGGCATTTAAGGAAGTAATTAAATGGTATCCATCACTAGAAGAATATGAATATGGGTCTAACCAAGAATAGATTCGGGCGAACTGATATGGTTTAAAGCCGAATGTTTTCTCTAAAAAACCCTGCATATAGAGTGCCATCCATAAAAGGGAGCCACCTACTAAAGCGCCACCTAGTAAAGTTGGTAAAATGATCTTCCATGATATACCAGCTACGATGACGATAGCAGCTGTAATGGCAAAGAATACTAATGCCGAACCAAGGTCAGGCTGTTTCATAATAAGAGCTAATGGTAGTAATAGTGTAGCAGCGATTTTACCTAGCAATATAAAGTCTGTTTTTAGTGATCTAAAAGAATAAACTTCGTTGTGCTTACTAATAAGTCGAGCAAGTGCTAGAATATAAAAGGTTTTCATAAACTCAGAGGGTTGAATATTCCCTAGAGGTGTATGATACCAGCTTTTTGCACCATTAATTTTTTCACCGATTTGTCCTGTACCTTCTGGCATGAAGATAAGCAGGACTAATAAGGCAATTCCTGCACCGTACATGTACCAAGCCATTTTTTTATATTGGTCAGGTTCAAAAAACATAACTACTCCAATAATTACTGAACAAATGATGTACCATTGCAATTGTTTAGGAACATAGTTAACGCCATACTGACCTGATGTTTGCGCCGACGAAATGGCTAACAAACTTATGACTAGGAAGGTTAAAAGTATTAAAGCGAGCGTCCAGTCAAAACGATTCGCGAAATTTCGTTTATTTTCCATACAAGCCACCTAAATTAATATAGTATCTCTTCATGAGTAAATTTGATTCAAATTAATTCCAATTCAATATTCTACCCAATATATTTAATAGGAGTATTCACCTTAGGTCAAGAGGTAAATATTGATGCCGAAGTAAGTGTGTTAACGAGGAAGCTCCATGCTTACTTTTAGATTAGAATCCTCGCAGATATTTGTAAAAAATGAATAGAATTATATTTTTTAAAATTTGTTCATTCAGAGTGGTTAAAAACAGATATACAATAGCATCTTTAACATTCATATTATACCGTAAAAAACATTTTTACGCCTGTGAATATTGTTATGACGATTATTAGCATAAAATGTTTCAAAAAATTCATGTTTAGTTTTATAATGTAGTGAAGAATGGGGTGATGGTTGTGGCTAAAAAATTGAAGTCAGCAGAAGATTTTATGTATCATATTTATGTTCATATGAATGATGTCGATAAATTTGTTATTTTTAGCGGGCTTAAATTCTCGCAATTTGTGGCTGCACTTGAACCACTGCATCACTTACTGTTATTGAAACATTCCTATGAAGATGGTTCCTTTAATATGCATACACAGTTTGATTATATACCAGAAGAGGAAGTACCTCGGTTTGTAAAGAAAGCTACTGAATCCAAAGAATTGTGTTGGATAGACTTTATGGATGAGAAGAGGCTAGACCAACTAACACCAATGGAACAAGGAGAATTGCTTTACATAAGTCATAAAAAGGAACCGATTACTTCACCATTTTTTAATAAATTGCAAAATCGATTTGTCTACTATTCTTCAGACTTAGAGAAAATGACTAAAATTTATTTTCGCCATTTAAGTGATTCTGATTTACTTATTGCGAATGTTTTAAACAGTTTGATTCGTGAAAAGGAACGTAGTACTGGTTTTTGGCGACGGAAAGTGAAATCGAGTATTCCTTCTATTTCACCTGAATTTTTGCGTGCCTATCGTTCTTTTACTAAAGACGGAGCACTGTTATCACTGTATCGTATTGAAAAGCCTAAAGTAGCTTACGGTATCGAAATTCGCAATCTGTCAGAATACTCCTTCCCCGATGAGGTATGGGATGATTTAAATACAATTTTGAAAAATGAGCACGATGAATTGATTTATATTATTTAACTTCTTTCAGCGAATGTTCTTTGTAGCGAAAGTGCAACGTCAGCTACAGGTATCCAAACACCCGCTGAAATAGAGGAACTCAGTCTAAGAACGCCACATCCTGTGGTAACGACTGAGTGACCAATATCATGCTGTGTTGTTGCTGTCGCTTCGCTTTCGCACAAAAAACATCTGCTGGCCTAAGCAAGCACAAAGCTGATTCCTGACGCAATTATGCCTAGGCATAATTGATCTATTCATTTGTACGTAGAATGAATATACTCTAAATCTCACCGTCAAAATTACGGTGAGATTTTTATCTTCATTCAGTAATTGTTTTGTGTAGCGAAAGCGAAGCGTCAGCTACACAAGACTCTCACCTTTAAAGTTGGTGAGTTGAATGTGGATGTGGTACTTTTTCAGAGGGTATCCAAACATCTATTGAAATAGAGGATCTCAGGCTAAAAACTTCACATCCACTCAAAATCTGGACGTAATTACGCCAAGGTGAAATTGATGTCATTTGTCAAGACGTTTCATGATAAACTAATAGTACTCAAGAAGTATGTGGAGGGCACAAAAATGAAAAAAAGAATCGGTTTATTATACGGTGGGAAGTCAGCAGAGCATGAGGTGTCGTTGTCGACAGCACGTGCAGTCACTGGAGCTTTGAATTTCGAGGAGTATGAAGTATATCCGATTTTCATTACACTTGAAGGGGAATGGCGCCGCGGTGAGCGTCTGAATAAACCTGCAAGTACAATTGAAGAATTACAATTTGGTGATGATGCCACTATTTTAGAAAATAATATTACAAATTTTTTGATGGATAAAGATGGTAAATCTGTACAATTCGATGTAATTTTCCCATTACTTCATGGTACTAATGGTGAAGATGGAACTGTTCAAGGTTTACTTGAGGTTCTAAATTTGCCGTATGTAGGAAATGGTGTGTTAGCATCAGCAACTGGCATGGATAAAGTAATCATGAAGCAATTATTTGAAATTGCCGGCTTACCACAAGTGCCGTATACGTACTTTATTCGTAGCGAATGGGCTAATGAACAGAAGGCTATCCTTGCTCGTTGTGAAGAAAAGTTGGCTTGGCCGATGTTTGTGAAACCTGCAAACTTGGGATCAAGTGTCGGAATTAACAAGGCAACAAACCGTGATGAATTAGTAAAGGCTATCGAAATAGCCTTACAGTATGATCGTAAAATTGTAATTGAGCAAGGTATTGTCGCTCGTGAAATTGAACTAGCTGTGCTAGGAAATGACTTCCCGGAAGTTTCTGTACCTGGTGAAATTAAACCAGTAACTGAATTTTATGATTATGACTCTAAATATAAAGATGGCTCAACAGCCCTTATTATTCCAGCAGAGGTTCCTAAAGATACTGTATCAAGCTTACAGGATCTAGCAAAGCGTGCGTTCAAAGCTATTGATGGAAGCGGTTTAGTTCGTGCGGACTTTTTTGTGACGGCCGATAACAGCATTTATATTAACGAAGTGAATACAATGCCAGGTTTTACACCTGTTAGCATGTATCCTCTTCTATGGCAGCATACAAATGTAAGCTACCCTGAGCTTATTAATCGTCTGATTACACTAGCAATTGAGCGTTTTGAAGAAAAACAACAGCTTCACTATAAAAAAGACTGAGTGGGATTATTGTGAAAAAAACATTAAAGCAGTTAGCTACATGGTTAAATGAAGATGTGCCAGCTTTTGGTGATACGGTTGTATCAGGAATTTCCATTGATACACGTACAATTCAACAAGGGGATCTGTTTGTACCATTTCGTGGTGAGACGGCCAATGGACATA
The DNA here is from genome assembly GCF_056394365.1 of Lysinibacillus sp. 10T31. Lineage (NCBI taxonomy): Bacteria > Bacillati > Bacillota > Bacilli > Caryophanales > Bacillaceae > Lysinibacillus > Lysinibacillus sp. 10T31. Next base: position 19,711 of record NZ_JBFTHS010000001.1, on the reverse strand, counting down.
AATTTGTTCTGCAGGCCTTTGAAAAAGGAGCAGGTGCTTCTCTTTGGCAGAAAGATGAACCAAATCCACCACAAGATGTACCATTACTCTTTGTAGATGATCCAGAATTAGCGCTTCAGCAAATGGCTCGTGCCTATCGTAGTGAGCATAAAGCGAAATTTATTGGCATTACTGGTTCAAACGGTAAAACATCAACGAAAGATATTTTAGCAGGAACGCTAACACCATTTTTTAAAGTACAAAAGACAATTGGGAATTTTAATAATGAACTAGGTTTGCCTATTACGGTTTTACAGCTAGATGAAGATACTGATGTCGCTGTACTTGAAATGGGAATGAGTGGTTTTGGTGAAATAGAATTTTTAACGAAACTTGCTCGTCCGCATATGACAGTGATTACAAACATTGGTGAGGCTCATATGCAAGATTTAGGCTCACGTGCTGGAATCGCTAAAGCCAAGTTTGAAATAATTCAAGGAATGCAACCAGATGGAGTGCTATTTTATGATGGGGATGAACCGCTGCTTCAAGAACTAGTTGCGAAAGAGCAACAGTTAAATGCAGTGGCATTTGGTTTAGAGCATGGCAATCTATTGTATGCAGACAATATTGAAGCAACTTCTGATGGTAGTGGTTTCTCTACACATGGTGTGATTGAAGGAGATTTCTTTATTTCCGTTCTCGGGAAGCACCAAGTGAAAAATACATTAGTCGCCATGTTAATTTCTCAAAAGCTAGGTTTAAACGATGACCAAATTCGTACATCCTTAAAACAAGTAGCTCTAACGGATATGCGCATGCAACAAGTGAATGGATCAAATGGGGCATTATTTATTAATGATGCATACAATGCTGCACCGACCTCTATGAAGGCGGCTATTCAATTTGTAGCATCGACAACGATTCGCCCAGAAAAATGGCTTGTGTTAGGTGATATGCTTGAACTTGGCCCAAATGAAAAGCATTTCCATGAAGATTTATCGAAGGATATTCATGCAGAAGAAATCGCTTATGTATGTTTATTTGGCCCACGAATGGCTTATTTAAATGAAGTCTTAAAAGAGCGTTTTGATGAGGAACATTTGCTATATATTGAGGATGATTATACGCCAATTATCGAAAAACTACAGCAAGCTAACGAGGAGTCTATCGTTTTACTTAAAGGCTCTCGTGGTATGAAATTAGAAACAATCTTACGTGCATTTACGTCATAAAATGAAACAAGGAATCGGTGGGAAATTCTCTCACCGATTCTTTAAATTCTTGATTTAAATGAGTTACACATTTAGAGGTGAAAATAATGTCAGTAGGTGTGTTATGTATACATGGATTTTCAGGCGGACCTTATGAAGTAGAACCTTTTACTACCTATTTACGTACGCATACAAATTGGCTGATTGAAGAACCTACTTTGTCAGGGCATGGGGAGGAATTACAAATGCGTGGTTTCACCGCTAAGCATTGGTTAATGGATGCCGAGCTTGCCTTTCGTGCGCTTGCTAAAAAAGTAGATGAAGTAATAGTAGTTGGGTTTTCAATGGGTGGCATTATAGCGCTCTATTTAGCTAAACGTTATAAAGTGAAAAAGCTTGTATTACTAAGCGCGGCTGCCAAGTATGTGAGTCCGAAGCAACTAGTCAAAGATTTTAAAATGCTTGCCACTGAGGCGTATCATCGTAATCTGTCTAGTAATGAATTGTATTTACGATACCGGCATAAGTTTAATCATGTGCCACTATCGTCAACGATAGAATTCATGAAGCTAGTTCGAATGGTGGAGCCGTATTATAAAGATATTAAAATTCCGGTGTATATTGTACAAGGAAAATTAGACGGAATAGTACCATATCACACGGCTCAATTTTTATATGATCAAATAACCTCAAACGATAAAACTTTGTATTTTTCTGATAAAGGGAAGCATCATATATGTTATGATGAAGATTGCTCTGAATGGTTTTCCTACGTTTTGTCGTTTTTAATGAGTGCGTAAAGTAGTCAGATTATTACGACTCATGCGTTATCGTTGCATACGTTTTAATCCCATGTTAGACTAGTGTAAGCAATGGATACATTTTGTGCGAAGACTCTTCATATTTGATTGAAGAGTACTTTTTTTTGAACACAACGGTTTTATTCTAAAGTGAATAATTACGACAGAATCAAACCGCTCGGTAAAGACCGGGCTTTCCTTTTCATATAAGAGAGCTCTATGTGACCATCATATAGAGAAAAATTTTAAGTAACGGAAACGTTCCAAAACACAGGCTCGAATTTGCCGACAACTTCATCTGAAAATGTAACCATTTGTCAACTTAAAAGCAGAAAAAGGAGATTGAGAAGTTTGACAAATTTTTCAGAATTAAATATTAGCGAATCTACATTACGCTCAGTAAAGCGTATGGGATTTGAAGAAGCAACACCAATCCAAGAAGGTACTATTCGTTTTGCAATTGAAGGCCGTGACGTATTAGGTCAAGCGCAAACAGGTACAGGTAAAACTGCCGCTTTCGGGATTCCACTTATCGAAAAAATCGACCCAAAAAACCCTAATATCCAAGCATTAGTAATTGCACCAACTCGTGAATTAGCGATTCAAGTTTCAGAAGAGCTATATAAAATTGGTTATGATAAACGTGTAAAATTATTATCAGTTTACGGTGGTCAAGAAATCGGCCGTCAAATCCGTGCACTGAAAAATAAACCTCAAATTATCGTAGGTACACCTGGTCGTATAATTGACCATATTAATCGTCGTACTTTAAAATTAGAAGATGTTCAAACATTGGTACTTGATGAAGCTGATGAAATGTTAAACATGGGCTTTATCGATGATATTAATTCAATCTTAGAAAATGTGCCTTCTGAACGTCAAACATTATTGTTCTCAGCAACAATGCCACCAGCAATCCGTAAAATTGCTGAGACATTTATGCGTGATCCAGAAATCGTAAAAATTAAAGCGAAAGAACTAACAGTTGATAACATCGATCAATATTTTGTGAAGTCTGCTGAGCGTGAAAAATTCGATATTTTATCTCGTTTATTAAACGTTCACCAACCAGAACTTGCGATCATCTTTGGACGTACAAAACGTCGCGTGGATGAGCTTGCACAAGCGTTATCAATTCGTGGTTATCTTGCTGAAGGAATCCATGGTGATTTAAGCCAAGCGAAACGTATTTCTGTGTTACGTCAATTTAAAGAAAATAAAATTGATATTCTTGTGGCAACAGATGTAGCTGCTCGTGGGCTTGATATTTCTGGTGTAACACATGTTTATAACTTTGATATTCCTCAAGATCCTGAGTCTTATGTTCACCGTATTGGTCGTACAGGTCGTGCAGGTAAATCAGGTCTTGCAGTAACATTTGTAACACCACGCGAAATGGGTTACTTACGTATTGTAGAAGAAACAACGAAAAAACGTATGACACCACTTCGTCCACCAACATCTGACGAAGCTCTAGTGGGTCAACAACGTCTATCTATGGAAACACTAGAAGGTCTTATTGCGAACAACGATTTAGGTGATTATCGTACACTTGCGACAGAATTACTTGAAAACCATGATGCAATCGATGTTGTAGCTGCTGCAATTCGTTCATTAACAAAAGAGCCAGATGACTCGCCAGTAACAATTACTGAAGAACGACCATTACCAATGCGTCGTGAGCGTTCTAACAACCGTGGCGGTGGAGATCGTGGACGTGGCGGTAACCGTAGCTTTAACGGACGTCGAGAAGGCGGACGTGGCGGAGATCGTCGTGGAGGAAGCGGTGGAAATCGTCGTGAAGGCGGACGCCGTGAGGGAGGTCGCCGTGAAGGTGGACAAGGTCGTTCACGCGCACCACGTCGTCACGAAGACTAACTTTATCTTTATTAACATGATTAAACCTTACAGTCAAAGTACTGTAAGGTTTTTTTTAACTTCTTTCAGCGGGTGTCCAAGCACCCGCTGAAAGAAGTTAAAACCTTCGGCGGATGTCACAGAATCGGAAAGGAGTTCAATATAGGATGTTAGCCTAAAATCATCGCATCCATGCGATAACGGCTAACTGACCTGCATCGATAAAAACGCCATGTCCTGTGGCAATTTATCTGTGCTGCCGCTACGCTTTCGCGCAAAAAACATCTTGCCGCTGTCGCTACGTTAGAACTGCGCTTTCGCACAAAAAACATCGTGCCGCTGCCGCTACGCTTTCGCGCAAAAAAACATCTGCTGGCCTGGGCACAATTCAAAATCCAGACGCAATTACGCCAAGGCGAAATTGATATAAAATGAAACAAAAAGATAATTGATTACGTATACGTAGTTAAAGAAAGAGAGGGAACGACTTTGAGAACAGAACCAATGCATAAAATTTCTAGGAAAGGGTTAACGGTTTGGCGTTTATATGGAGTATTGCAAACGTTATTACTTTTGATTGTATCGGCGTTTGCATGTTACGGCACTTATTATTTTGAATGGCCATCATTTATTTATTTCATTGCAGTTGCTGTAGTCATACTGAGTGCTGTCCTATCTACTTATCTATTTCCAAAGATAAGATGGGAACGCTGGCGCTATGAGGTGCGTGATAATGAGATTGAGGTGCAACATGGTTTATTCGTTGTTAAACGTACACTCATTCCAATGGTGCGCGTACAGCATGTTGATACGACGCAAGGGCCGATATTAAAAAAATATGGTTTAGGTAATATTTCAATATCTACAGCGGCAACTGTACATACAATTCCTGCGCTTGTGATGGAAGAGGCTGATGGACTTCGAGCACGGATTTCGGAATTAGCAAGGGTGGCGGAAGATGATGTCTAAGGAAATTAATCGTTTACACCCGATATCGGCTGTTATTGCGAGTGCAAAAGCATTAAAAAGTATGATTTTCCCGTTAGTTGTTATTATTATAACCAATGGTTTTCACTTCTCCTTTAATTTCCATAGTGATAATTTTTGGCGGACGATGTTCTTATTCGGTATTTGGGGAGTAGGGGCCATACTTGCGCTTGTTAGTGGCATTGTTAAATGGAGTACCTTTGTATATTGGTTTGAAGATGGAGAATTGCGTGTAAAGTACGGTTTGTTCGTTAAAAAGAAACGTTATATCCCATTTGAACGTATTCAGAGCTTAAATTACAATGAGGGTATTCTTCATAGAATATTTGGCTTAGTAAAAGTTCAGGTTGAAACTGCGGGGAGTAAGGATAGAAAACCTGAAGTAGAGTTAACGGCTATACGTAAGGCGGCGGCAGATGTTATAGAGCTGGAAATGCGTCGTGCAAAGAATCAAGTAATTGAAAAGATTAATGATGAACAGTCGCTAATAGAGGAAGTATCAGTTCCTACTATTTATCATATGTCGATACGTGATTTGCTTATATTGGCCATAACTTCAGGTGGAATTGGGGTCGTTCTGTCCGGGGTAGCAGCAATCATCTCTCAGTTTTCGGATATAATCCCATATGAGGAAATCTTTAATGAGCTAGCTGATTTTGCGAAAATTGGTGCATTTTTAGTTGCACTAACAGTGATATTCAGCCTAATTGTGGCATGGTTTGTGTCATTTGTTATTACGCTGATCAATTATTATGAATATAAAGTTCGAATTGAAGATGAAAAGCTTATTATTACAAAAGGGCTAATTGAGAAAAAACGAATTACTTTACCGTTAAATAGAATTCAGGCGATTCGTATTGTAGAGAATCCAGTGCGTCAATTATTTGGCTATGCAACAGTTGTTGTTGAGAGTGCTGGAGGAAATGGTGGAGAGGGAAATGATAAAAAAATTACTCTGTTCCCACTTATTCAGAAAAAAGATTGTTTGGAAACACTAGAGCAACTTTTTCCAGATATAAATTGGCGACCAGAATTTATTTATTCACCAAAACGAGCTCGTCCATCTTTTTACCGAATTGATTTTGTTTGGCTCATACCTATAATTGGTGCATGTAGTTATTTCTTTTATCCGTATGGGTTGCTTTCGTTATTATTAATTCCATTAACGATCGTAATTGGTGCTTGGCAACATAAATCAGCTAGTTATATGATCGATGGAAAGCAACTAACTATGCAATATCGTGTGTTCAGTCGTACTACATTCTTTATGGAGAAAAAACGCATACAATCTATTGGGACTACTCAAACCTATTTCCAAAAAAGAAAAAATGTTATGTCTGTAAAAGCAACGGTCATGTCAGGCATGGCCGGTATGGCTGGGAATGTACGAAGCTTAGAGCAGCAAGATGCTGAAACAATATTATCTTGGTATGAACATTGAAAGTAATGATTTGGCTAATCCTTGCAATTAATAGGGAGGATTAGCCTTTTTTAACTATAATTATGTAAAAATTCTGTTTATAATAGAATAAATCAAACAAAAGGGGTGGTAATTTTGTTTAAGTATGATATTAATAAGAACACGTATTTAAAATTGTTGGATTTAAGTGACGTAGATGAATTATTCGCGTTGACGGATCGTTCGAGAAATACGTTGCGAGAATGGTTACCTTTTGTGGATGATGTGAAAACAGTAGAGGATACAGAGCGATTTGTAAGAGATGCGATGCAACAATACGCGGATAATAATGGCCTACAAGCGGGGATATATTATGAGGGGAAGCTTGCGGGAGTGATTGGCTATCACCAAGTGAACTGGCAGCATAAATGGACAAGTATCGGATATTGGCTAGGGGACGAATTTGTTGGTAAGGGCTTAGTGACAAATGCTATGAAAGCATTTATTGATTATGCCTTTTGCTATTTAAAGTTAAATCGTATTGAAGTGCGAGTGGCGGTAGGAAATATTCGAAGTCGCACAATTCCAAAAGTGTTAGGTTTTCATGAAGAGGGACGTTTAAGAGATGCTGAGTGGCTTTATGATCATCATGTAGACCAAGTTGTCTATGGCTTAACAGCAGTTGAATGGAAAAAAATAAAGGCGGCGAAAGAGGATACGGTCGCACTTTGAAATAAAATTGACGAATTGCCTATCACTCTAGTATAAAAATAAGAGGAGCAATCCGCGATGATAGCCTTATCACGGAGGATTGCTCCTCTTGTACCTATTATTTACCCGCCATCTTTTGTTTACGCCAGCTTAAAATTCTTTTTGGATGTAAGTAAACGAGTCCAAGAAGGAAACCTGTTACTAAGCCGCCTAAGTGAGCATAGACATTGACATTTGACTGTAGGAAAGTCATGATAACACTGATCACAATGATGGGCAAAATAAGTTTACGAAGCATCGGCATTGTACGACGTGTATAGTAGACAAGCGCTCCGAAAGCACCGAATATTCCGAAAACAGCTCCACTTGCACCAAGACTTACATAGCTACTATCATAAAGTAAATAGGTTGCCATGTTGCCTACAATACCAGACATTAAATAAATTGTAGTAAAACGTATCTTGCCAGCAATTCTTTCAAGCTCTGGTCCGAATAAATACAGTGAAAACATATTAAAGAAAACGTGCGAAAAGCCAGCATGTAAAAACATGGCAGTAAAAACACGCCACCATTCACCAGATCGTATAAGGAAGTTCGATTGAACTCCGTAATTCAATACATTTTCTCCTACTCCAGGTAAAATAGTTAGTACATAAACAATTAAATTAACCGCTATTAATGTTGAAACAATAGGATAATACTTTGTATATTGCTTAAAATTTTCTGTTCTACTAAACATAACTCCACCTCAATTTACAATTATTATACATGGCTTTATAGAAATAGGAAAAGGAGAAGTTCAAATGATTAAAGGAATTGGTCTCGACATTGTAGAAATTGACCGTATTGCTAAAGCAATGAGAAGAACAAATAAATTTAAAGATCGCATTTTAACTGAAAAAGAAAGAATTTTGTTTGAGGCACATTCAGAAACTCGTAAAATAGAATTTTTAGCTGGAAGATTCGCTTCAAAAGAAGCATTTTCAAAGGCATTAGGAACTGGTATTGGTGAAGAATGTAAGCTCCATGATATTGAAGTTTTAAGAGGGGATGCTGGAAATCCGGTTTTATATTTCAAAGGACAGCTTGTAAATGGATTTGTAAGTATAACGCATTCTAAGCAATACGCAGCGGCACAAGTAATATTATTACAATAAAAAATGATAAACAAAGCTTTCCCCATATAAAACATTAAAAAGGCTCATCACCAAAAGTTTGGATGACGTTTTTAAAATGTATGCCCTTTAGATAATTGGAGTGAAGACTGGATGAACGCCTTTCTGATTCCGTGACATCCGCCGGAGGCTTTAGGCCAACACGAAGTTGGTCACTCAGTCGTTGCCACAGGACTTGGCGTTCTTAGACTGAGTTCCTCTTTTTCAGCAGTTGTCCAAACACTCACTGAAAGAAGTTAAAAGTAAATAAATTTCTGAGTGAAGATAAATATATTGCCCTTATTCAAATGACATAACTGACAAATACGGTTCATATATTGTCGTAGTGGATTTGAAAGAAGGAAAGGGTGAAAGCGTGGGCAACCGTATAGTTAAATGGCTCGTCTTATTTTGTACGATATTACTTTTATCGGCATGTGGTACAGACTCACAGGAAAAAGTGTTGAAGAAAGTAAATGGGAAATGGGCAGAGGCAAATGGTTATGAATTGAATGCTACGATGGAGATTAAATCTGGTGGAGATCCGAAAAAATATGATGTAACAGTTTGGCATACGAAACCTGATTTCTATCGAGTAGAAGTAGTAGAAAGTGGGAAAGATGTTTCACAAATGATAGTGCGCAACGCAGATGGAGTTTTTGTTGTTACACCTACATTAAACAAAATGTATAAATTCCAAAGTGATTGGCCAAAGAAAAATAGTCAAGCGTATTTAATAGGTGCACTAGCAGAAGATTTAGCTCAAGATAAAAATTTAGTCATGAAAGAAGAGGACAAAGCATATATATTTGAAGCGGCTACTAGAAATAGCTATAAAAATAGTATGCCTCATCAGGTTATAACAGTTGATAAGAAAACAATGCTTCCAACTTCCGTAGTAATTATGAATGATGTAAAAGAAGAACAAATTCGTATCACATTTAAAAATATTAAACTAGGTGTTCAACACGCGGCTAAAGAGTATGCGGTTGATCAATTTACAGAATCGGATGAAACAAAAGGTGAACAAGCTACACCATCAGAAAAAGATAAAAAAGATAACAAAGATGGTAAGGAGAGCAACAATAACCCGAATGGAAGTGAAGGGAAACAGGCAGTAAGTGCAGAAGCCGAAAATAAAGAGTTCCAAACACACTACCCTGTTGTAAATTTAGAAAATACGAAGATGGTGGAAGAGAAAGTCATGCGAGAGGGTGGAATGGACCGTGTCATCTTAACATTCGATGGTGATAAGCCATTTACGGTCATGCAACAACCAGTTACGAAAGAGGCTGCTATGTTGCCAGTATCGTCTCCTGGTGATCCTGTAGATTTAGGCTTTACGATTGGTGCTATTACCGATACTTCTATTAGCTGGGAAAAGGATGGCGTTGAATTCTTTGTAGCATCTAATAAATTGACTCGTGAAGAAATGGTGCAAGTAGCCACTTCTATGACGATAGGTAGTATGAAATAATTTTTCTAGCTACAGCTTTCTATATGGAAAGCTGTAGCTAGTTAAGTAAAATAGTACAGTTTTGAGTAAAAATTAACATTGTTATGAAGTTGTTAAGTCATATATGATAAAGGTTATGTATAAAATTAGTCTAAAATAGAACAACTTATATAAAAACAGTAGAGAAAAGGAAATTTATTCAATACATAATGTTTTAATAAAAAATAAAGAGGGTATTCTAATGAAGACACAGCAATATTTTAGACCAACTAAAGCAGTTGTAGACTTACGAGCTATTCAACAAAACGTAAAAAATTTGAAAAAGCTACTTCGACCTAATGTTCAAATTATAGCTGTCGTAAAGGCAAATGCATACGGTCACGGAGATGTAGCCATTGCAAAAGCAGCACTTGAGGCTGGTGCAACGATGCTTGCAGTGGCAACGCCCGATGAAGCATTACATATTCGAGCACATTTTGAAGAGCCAGACATACTAATATTGGGTGCCTCTCCAATTTCATTTGCACCATATGCTGCTCAGCAGCGCATTATTCTTACGGCATTTGCAAGTGAATGGGTGCAGCAAGCTGCTCCGATCATAGCTAATGAAGCAAATCCTTTACGACTACATATTAAAGTAGATAGCGGAATGGGCAGAATTGGCGTTCGTTCAGAACAAGAATTATTGGATCTATATCAAACAATACAGAATACAGTGAATGTGGAGTTTGATGGAATATTTACACATTTTGCAACTGCGGATGAAGAGGATCCTTCATACTTCGAGAGACAGGTACAATTTTTTGAGAAATGTGTAACGGCATTGCCTGAAAAACCTAGACTTGTTCATGCATCAAACACGGCTACATCTTTAGTAAAAGATGAGCATTTACAATTTGATGCTGTTAGATATGGCATATCGATGTATGGATTATCACCATCTTCTTATGTAGAAGGTATTTTACCATTCCCTTTACAGCCAGCGTTTTCGCTTGAGAGCGAACTTGTTCATGTGAAACAGTTACAAGTAGGTGATTCAGTAGGCTATGGATCTACTTTTGTGGCCCCTTCGGATATGTGGATAGGAACGATACCAGTAGGCTATGCGGATGGAGTAATTCGTAAATTAGGTGGACAAGAAGTACTAATTGATGGCCAAAGAATGCCGATTGTTGGACGAATTTGCATGGACCAATGTATGGTTGCCTTGCCTGAAGCATATGCTATAGGTGAGAAGGTAACACTTATTGGTCGTCAAGGACAGGATGCTATTTCAATGAATGAATGGGCTACAAAGCTTGAAACCATTAATTATGAAATACCATGCATTATTACAGCGAGAGTTCCTAGATTATACATTTAACTTCTTTTCTTTCAGTAATTATTTTTTGTACCGAAAACATAGCGACAGGTACAGAAGTCTCCCACCTCTATAGGTGGTGAAATGAATGCGGTTTAAGTCGCTTTTGCGGGTGTCCAAACATCCGCTGAAAGAAATTTGATCCTCCGGCGGATGTCACGGAATCATAAAGGAGTTCTTAAAGGATGTTAACCAAAATCATCGCATCCATGCGATAACGGCTAACTGACCTACATCGGTAAAAACGCCATTTCCTGTGGCATTACCAGCCGATTCCGGACGCAATCATACCGAGGCATAATTGATTTTGTAGACTTACATTAACTTTGGACAAATGAATACTATATTAAAGCACTAAACAACTTGGTGAATAACAACTATAGAAGAACATGTTAGATTTACTAAGAAGCTAAGTCATTCATAATTTGTAACAAATTGCAAGGTGAATGAATCGGCATATACCTTCGACAACCTACATATTTTTACAACTTGGACTTTAAATTGTCAGATATTTTGTCATTTCGTGTCTTTTCAACGATATCTTTCAATGGTAGAATGGGTAGTAATGAAAAGTGGATGGTTCCGTGGAGGTGCTTGCTGTGTACGAGAAAAAGTTAAGAGAAGCTACAATTGCTGTTCAAGACAGACTATTTCTACAAACTAAGGAAGTAATTGGAAGTGAATCTTTTGCGCGTATTTTGTCGCGTAAAGGTTTAATGCAGGAGCAACCAAATCAAATACGGGAAGCTATGATGAAAGGATATGTTGAAATGTCTCATATAAATCTGAGTATTGCAAGTGAATGCTTGCACGCGGAATATGAAGCACAACATACAGTGGAGCGTCTCGTTAGCGGGGGATGACACTTTGAATGTAAAACGTGGTGACGTTTTTTTTGCAGATTTATCGCCGGTAGTTGGGTCCGAGCAAGGGGGAACTAGGCCGGTGCTGATTATTCAAAATGATATTGGCAATCGATTTAGTCCGACTGTCATCATCGCAGCTATCACTGCACAGATTCAAAAAGCAAAATTACCGACGCACGTTGAAATTAATGCTGAAAAGTATGGTTTTGAACGTGATTCGGTTATTCTGCTCGAGCAAGTGCGGACGATTGATAAGTCAAGATTGACAGATCGTATTACGCAACTTGACCATGCGTTGATGGAGAAAGTTGATGGTGCATTGATGATTAGTTTAGGGCTTGTTAAATTTTGATATACATATGTGTATAGTGGCATCGAGATGAATTTTCATCTCGATGCTTTTTTATCTTTATTCAGCACATGTTTTCTGTGCGAAAGCGAAGCGGCAGCAACAAATCTTTTCTGTGCGAAAGCGAAGCGGCAGCAACAAATCTTTTCTGTGCGAAAGCGAAGCGGCAGCAACAAATCTTTTCTGTGCGAAAGCGAAGCGACAGCAACAAATCTTTTCAGTGCGACAGCAACAAATTGTTTTTGGAAATTACGCCAATGCGAAAGTGATAGTGTACCTCAAATACTGCATTACCATAAATTGAAATCACTATTCAAAAATGGTATTAATAGATTTAAGATATACTCAAAATTTATTCTTTGAATAGATTTTTGAAGTAATATCGAGAGATTAAAGAAGATATAGTTTACTTCATTCAGCACAACAGGTTATGTCTGTGCGAAAACGTAGTACAAACGTAGCGAAAGCAAAATTACGCCAACGTAAAATTGATAAGATGATTTAAGTTATTTAAAATATTTAGTTAAGTAGGTCGAAAAAAGTGTAAGAGTATAACTCCGACAGGAATTGGGGGAGCAACAGTGACAATTAAGTCTTCGGTTGAAATTATTACTGAGTGGGATATAGTAGCAGCAAGACAACTGGGGCGTGACGAAGCGAAGGCGCTTGGATTTGACACTGTTGATCAGGCACGAATCACCACAGCTATAAGTGAATTAGCCCGAAATATATATTTATATGCAAGTATAGGTGTCATTGAAATTGAAAAAGTTGAGACTGACACCGAGAAGAAAATAATTGTTATTGCAACTGATCAAGGTCCGGGAATAGAAGATGTTCGGAAAGTGATGGAGGATGGCTACTCCACTTCAGGAGGGCTCGGTGCAGGTTTACCAGGCGTTAACCGATTGATGGACAATATGGTTATTCAATCGGTTATGGGAGAAGGAACAACGATAAGAGCTGAAAAATGGCTGCGTTAGGATGTGGAATTTTTGGAACAATTAGAATCTCAATATAAAAAGATTTTGTCAGATTATATGATCGATCAAACTGAAAAGAATTTGTATATTGCTCAAAATTTCACTCGCCAGTTAATTCAAAAGAATATATCTCCTGAGGATGTTGTAAGTGTTCACAAAAACGCAGTTGAGAAACTATTTCCAAGTAGAATGAGTGAAGAACAGCTCACATATGATTTTCTTATCGAAGTTATGGTGCATTATGGAATGGCTCATAGGGAGCACCAAAGTTTATTACAAAAACAAGCAGAGTATGAAATGGAAATGAAAATCGCTACAAACATTCAGAAAACATTACTTAAAACAGACGTACCACAACTTTCAAGTATTGATATAGGAATGATATCTATCCCAATCCGTAAGATGAATGGAGATTATGTACATTTTTTATATAATCGAGAGGATTATTTGAGTGTAGCTGTGACAGATGTGGTAGGTAAAGGTGTTCCCGCTGCATTATGTATGTCTATGGTGAAATATGGTCTTGAAACGTTAGAATACGCATATAAAGATCCTTCATATGTATTAGAGGTCATCAATCGAGTAATTGAAAAGAGTGTAGACGACAGTATGTTCGTTTCTATGTTTTACGGTTGCTTGGATATGCAAAGGAGTATTTTTTCTTATGCTTCTGCAGGTCACGAGCCGGCCCTCCATTATAGTGCTAAACATAATAAATTTTTTCCTTTGGAATCGACAGGATTACTACTAGGGGTGTTGCCAGAAACGAAATATTCGTACAACGAAATTGATTTAGAAGAAAACGATATTGTAATCATGATGACAGATGGTGTTACGGAATTCAGAGCACATGATGAAATGAATTCACGAGAGGTTATTTCATCATTGATATTGGAAAATAAATATTTATCAGCTCAACAATTATGTAATCTTCTTTATAAGCGAATTGAAGAAATACAGGATTTTAAACTATCAGATGATTTTACAGTTGCGATTATAAAAAAATAGGGTTTCAATCTTTATAATTACGGGAATAGAAAAACAGTCTAACAAATATGGTGGAGGTGTGCTGTATGGATATGGCGATACACTTTAAAGAACTTGATAATAAATTATACGGATTTGTTGAGGGTGAAATAGATACTTATACTGCTTCACGTCTAAAAGAGGAATTAGAGGCAGTGAAAATTACTGAAGGATTAGAAATAGTGCTTAATTTATCAAAAGTTAATTATATGGACAGTACAGGGTTAGGTGTTTTTGTTGCCTTTTATAAAAGAACGTTACGTGAAAATGGTAAAGTTAAACTTGTCGGGTTATCGAATAGATTACAAAGGTTGTTTGAAATTACTGGTTTAAGCGATTTAATGGATATTGAAACTGATAAAAAGGTGGAATTACGAAAATGAAGGAATTTGATTATATTGAGATAAGGGTTCCTGCAAAACCGCAATTTGTCAGTGTGATTCGATTGACGGTTTCTGGCTTAGCTAGTCGAGTTGGGTTTAATTATGATGATATTGAAGATTTAAAAATTGCTGTAAGTGAAGCGGTAACGAATGTTGTACATCATGCATATAAGGACGAAGAAGAAGGCGAGATCGTCATTGGTTGCGCTTTGTATGAAAATAAACTAGAAATGATGATTGCAGATTACGGCAATAGTTTTAATTTTGAGGAGGTAAAGTCGAAAGTTGGTCCGTATCATCCTGAAGAGAGTATTGCGGGCCTACGTGAAGGTGGTTTAGGGCTTTATTTAATGGAAACTTTGATGGATGAGGTGATGATAAATAATGATGGTGGCGTAACTGTTTTCATGACAAAGTATGTCGCTAGAGAGCAGGTGGAAAACAATGTCGAAAGAATCACTACATAAATCTTCGTCTAAGGAAGATATACTAAAGTGGATTGCATTGTACCAATCAACGGAGGATGATGAAGCTCAAACAAAACTAGTGATGCATTATCGATATTTAGTTGAGTCCATTGCACGTAAATATTCGAATGGTAAATCTCATTATGATGATATTACTCAAGTAGGTATGCTAGGGTTGTTAGGTGCAATTAGACGTTTTAATCCAAATGTTGGGCGGAGCTTTGAAGCATTTGCTGTACCAACGATTGTTGGGGAAATTAAGCGCTTTTTACGTGATAAAACTTGGGATGTTCATGTACCAAGACGGATAAAAGAATTAGGGCCCCGCATTAAAACAACAGTGGAAGCGTTGACAATTGAGTTGCAGCGTTCGCCATCTATTAAGGAAATTGCGGATCAATTAGAAGTGGAAGAAGAAGAAGTATTAGAGGCTATGGAGATGAGCCGTAGTTATCACGCTCTTTCAATGGATCATTCAGTAGAGTCAGATTCTGACGGCAGCACAGTAACGTTATTTGATATTATGGGTAAAGAAGATGACGGCTTTGAAATGACCAATAAAAGAATGATTGTATCTGACGCTATGAGTATTTTAGATGAGAGAGAAAGAGAAATAATTCAGCTTACATATTTAGAACAACTCACTCAAAAAGAAGTTGGGGAACGATTAGGGATTTCTCAAATGCATGTATCAAGAATACAAAGGAAGGCAATAAAAAAGTTACAGGAATCTATCCTAGTAAGTGGTGGTGTTTCGCTCTGAAATTTTGGGAGAGAGGGGGCCGTTCTGGAATTAATTATGCCGAGACATAATTGATTCAAATAGTTTACTCTTCTTTCAGAGTAGACTATTTTTTTGCAATTTTAGTAAAGTGTAATGGTAAAATGAAAAGAAAAAAGGTAGTGATGATGTGGAACAAAAGCAAATGTTACAGCTTATTGCAAAGGATGTAGCTATTAAGCCAGGTCAAGCTGATGCTGTTATTAAATTATTAGAAGAAGGAAACACCGTGCCATTCATTGCACGTTATCGAAAAGAGGCTACTGGATCCCTTGATGAGGTACAGATTAAAGCTGTAGAGGATCGTTATCACTACATACAGCAGCTTGAACAACGCAAAGAAGAAGTTATACGATTAATTCAGGAACAAGATAAACTAACACCTGAATTAGAACAAGCTATTCAAGCAGCAACTGTTTTACAGCGTGTAGAGGATTTATATCGACCTTATAAACAAAAACGACGAACAAAGGCGACTATAGCGAAAGAAAAAGGGTTAGAGCCTCTTGCGGATCTTCTATTAGAGTATCGTAGTGATGCTTTAGAACAATTAGCAATGGCTTTCGTAGATGAGGAGAAAGTTGCCAATGTAGAGGATGCGTTAGCTGGTGCTCGAGATATTTTAGCAGAGCGCTTTGCTGATGAAGCGGCAATTCGTGAAAAAATTCGTACGTATTCTTGGAAAGATGGAGTACTCGTAACAAGTGTCAAGAATGCAGAGTCAGATGAAAAAAACGTTTTCGAAATGTATTACGAATATGAAGAGCCTGTAAATCGTATTGTCCCACACCGTATTTTAGCTGTAAATCGTGGTGAGAAAGAAGAAATCTTAAAAGTGGCAATTCAAGTACCGATAGATCGAGTGTTGATGATTATGTGGAAGGAATGGATTCCTGCTACAGGTTCTTCACCAGCAATTGCCGAAGTGAAGCTAGCGATAGAGGACTCGTACAAGCGTTTAATTCAGCCTTCTATAGAACGAGAGTTACGAAATGAACTTACAGAAAAGGCAGAGACGCAAGCTATCCACATTTTCTCTGAGAATTTACGTAATCTTTTATTACAGCCTCCAATGAAAGGGAAGTATGTATTGGGTGTTGATCCGGCGTACCGTACAGGTTGTAAGTTAGCTGTTGTAGATGAAACTGGGAAAATGCTAGAGGTTACAGCCATTTATCCGCATCCACCAAAGCCAGATGTAGCAAAATCAAAAGCAGTTGTGAAAAAGATTTTGGCAAAATACCCAATAACTATAATTGCTATTGGTAATGGTACTGCCTCACGCGAAACAGAACAGTTTATAGCAGATGTATTGAATGAGCTTGAAACTGATACGGCCTATGTAATTGTCAATGAAGCAGGGGCATCTGTTTATTCAGCGTCTGAAATTGCCCGTACAGAGTTTCCTGAATTACAGGTAGAACAGCGTAGTGCTGTTTCTATTGCGCGTCGTTTGCAAGATCCATTGTCGGAGTTAGTAAAAATTGAGCCAAAAGCAGTTGGAGTAGGTCAGTATCAGCATGATGTCTCTCAAAAGAAATTGACGGAGTCCTTAACATTTATAGTAGAGACAGCTGTTAACCAAGTTGGTGTTGATGTTAATACTGCTTCAGCTTCGCTATTACAATACGTTTCTGGATTATCTAAAACAGTTGCGGAGAATATTGTGAAGGTACGAGAGGAAGCTGGACAATTTACTACACGTGCTCAACTAAAGAAAATTCCACGACTTGGTGCTAAAACGTATGAACAAGCTATTGGTTTCTTACGTGTTCCAGGAGCAAAAAATGCATTTGACACTACGGGTATTCACCCTGAAAGCTATAATGCAGCCGAGCAGATTTTAGAGGTAGCGCAAATTGATAAAAAAGAGCTTGGGACGCAAAAGGCCGAGGAGGCCATTGCAAAACTAGATGTAGAAAAATTAAGTGGAGTTTTAGATATTGGAGTTGTCACAATACAGGATATTGTGGATACATTAATGAAACCAAGTCGAGATCCACGTGATGCATTCCCTCAGCCTCTGTTGAAAACAGATGTATTAAAAATGGAAGATTTACAAGTTGGGATGGAATTGCAAGGTACAGTGAGAAACGTAGTTGATTTCGGAGCATTTGTAGATATTGGAGTGAAGCAGGACGGTCTTGTGCATATTTCAAAATTACAAAAAAGACGTATTAAACATCCATTAGAGGTTGTTGCTCTCGGTGACATTGTGATGGTTTGGGTAGAACAAATAGATGTCAATAAAGGGCGCATTTCATTAACAATGCTACCTCCTAAAGATCAAACTATCGAAGCGTAATCAATTTCGCCTTGGCGCAATTGTTGTTGCTGTCGCTTCGCTATCGCACAGAAAACATTTGTTGCTATCGCTTCGCTATCGCTTCGCTATCGCTTCGCTATCGCTTCGCTATCGCTTCGCTATCGCTTCGCTATCGCTTCGCTATCGCTTCGCTATCGCTTCGCTATCGCTTCGCTATCGCACAGAAAACATTTGTTGCTATCGCTTCGCTATCGCACAGAAAACATTTGTTGCTATCGCTTCGCTTGATAAATTACTGTCTGTTAATGCAGGATAAATTAATACCACATTGTCTATACTAAGCAGTGTGGTATTCTTGTTGTTAGAGGTGATATAGATATGAACAATGAGGAACTACAAAATCTCGTTATTCGAATATCATTAGAAAGTTTCCAGAAGCCATTTATGCATCGAGCATATTTTAATTCAAGGTTACGTTCAACAGGTGGACGTTATCTTTTACAATCGCACAATATTGAAGTTAATCCTAAGGCTTATGAATTGTATGGTATTAGCGAGGTAGAAGGTATAGTTCGACACGAATTATGTCATTATCATTTACATTTGGAAGGCAAAGGGTATCAGCATCGAGATAAAGATTTTCGAGAGCTTTTAGTAGAAGTGAATGCTCCTCGTTTTTGCTCAGTATTACAAATCCCTAAAACATCTCAAAAAAAGCAACGTCGACTTTATACATATACATGTCTAAAATGCCAACAGTTATATGTAAGAAAAATTAGAATGAATGTGGAGAAATACCGTTGTAGCAAGTGTTTAGGGCGTTTAAAACTAGTGGAGTAAAAAAAATAATAAAAAAGGGTTGACGTTCATTATAGTTGTCTCTATAATAGTAAAAGTCGACAAGATAACGACGACAAAATATATGAATTATTCCGAAGTAGCTCAGTTGGTAGTAGCACCTGATAAGGCAACGGATTTTGATTCCGTCATGCCTAGGTTCGAATCCTAGTACCCCAGCCATTCATTTCTTAATATGAGCCATTAGCTCAGTTGGTAGAGCATCTGACTTTTAATCAGAGGGTCGAAGGTTCGAGTCCTTCATGGCTCATCATTTCAAGAAAAAAGGTTGACTTTTCGAATTGTCATAGTATAATAAGAAAGTTCCTAATTGAATGCGGTCGTGGCGGAACGGCAGACGCGCTAGGTTGAGGGCCTAGTGGGGGCAACCCCGTGGAGGTTCAAGTCCTCTCGGCCGCACCAAGTCAATTTACGACTATATATAACATGCGCCCGTAGCTCAATTGGATAGAGCGTCTGACTACGGATCAGAAGGTTATGGGTTCGACTCCTGTCGGGCGCGCCATTTTAAATAAATATTATTTTTCGCGGGTGTAGTTTAATGGTAAAACCTCAGCCTTCCAAGCTGATGTCGTGAGTTCGATTCTCATCACCCGCTCCAAAAAAACTTATTGACATTCATATTTTTATGTAATATGATGTAGAAGTCGTCGCTTTAAAGTGACAAAATGAACCTTGAAAACTGAACAAGCAAAACGTAATCAATAAAGTTTTTAGTAGCTAACCTTGAGTTAGTGAACGAAACAAAATTTTGGACATCAAACATGATGCCAGCAAAACAATTTGAGCTAATCAAATTTCTTTTATGGAGAGTT